>DAHVFY010000024.1:267-7388 GCA_027316765.1 Parachlamydiales bacterium
TTCCTAAGAAAGTGAAAGTTTGGTTGAGAAGATGCTCGGCGGGCTTACCTGCGATTTCCCACTCGGGTCTGTTTTCGATATCGGAGATAATTTGACGCACTTCAAAATCACCAATTTGATAGATGCAGTATTGATGAATACCAACAAAAATCAAGAGGGCCAGGGAAACCTTAATTACGCTTGAGAGTTTCATTAAGCGAGTCATGAAAATAGTTTACAAGTTTTGCGGGTTTTTTTCTAGGCTTTGCAATTCTTCCTCAAGATGTAAAGTGAGCTCAGGGGAGTGTTCCTCTAGCCAGTGCTTTAGACTTGCTGTGATTCTTCGCATCTCAGGAAGATAAAATTGGGGATCTTTTACTTTTAGATCTCTAGAGAAAGGGCCGAGGTCGATGTGTACGGGCAGATCATTGATGAACCCTAAATTGGTTCGAATTAGTGGATCATTATCTGCAATTCCTTTCAGGTTTTTTCTAGCAAAAAGCTGCACAAGCGCGCTGATAGCAGCTTTAGCTTCCACGAATTTCTTTTGTTCTATTTTTTCTTTCAAAAATGGGTAAGCAAGGACCGCACGCTTCTGAAGAATGAAAGCTGTTTGATCAAGGTCAACTTCATGATGGATTCCAAGCTTGTCAACAAGAATCGCCTTTTTTTTTAGGTTTAATGTGGGCTTAAGGTGAAGATAAAGGATAGCGGTTTCATTTTTAAGATCTTCATACGCGATTTTATAACTCTCAAAGGTGCGCTTGATTTTTTCCTCTATGGCTTTTGCATGATTATTGAGCCCTAAGATTTTTAGAAAAGCGTGCTTGTGCTGCATTTTATTGTTAAGAACTTTCAGAATATAGGTACCGTCTTCAGAAAGAAATGCGAAGCTTTGTAACCCTCTACCAAAATAGGTGAATTTGCCTTGTAAAAGAGTTTCTTCTTTTTCTGTAAAAGGAGCTTCTACAACCTCAATGTCTTTTGAATAATTAGCAGTGATTTTGGAGAGTCTAAACCCTGAAGTTTGATGATGGCAAAAGCGTGCAGCACCATAACAACAAAGAGCTAGAATGAAGAGTTTATATTGAATGCGGTTCAAAAATTGGAATTTCATTTTTTACATAAGATGCTAATTCGGGATAATTCTCCTCAAGCCAGAGGTTCAGTCTTTTTGTCATCTCTTCGAAGGACTGTGTTTTGGAAGATTTGCAAAACCTTCCAACATCGATAAATAACGCTTTATTGTCGATAAAACCACAGTTGCGATGTAGTTTTGCATCCTCATCATAAATCCCTTTCTCAAGTCGAATTTTTAAAAGAGTTAAAAGAGAAGAAAGAGCACTTTTTGCTCCATCTATATCTCCAACTTTCATAAGAGCGTTTAAATGGGGGTAAAGCAAATCTGCTTTTTTCTGAAGAATAAAAAGCGTTCCATCTAGTGAAATCACGTGCTCGATGCCTAATTTATCGAAGAGAGTGACCTTAGGCAGAAGATTTTTAGTAGGATTGAGATGTAGATAAATAAGACCTGATTCATTTGCAAGCTCTTCAAAGGCGAGCTTGTAGCTTGTAAAGTCTCGCATCATTTTGCTTTTTTTCTTATTAACAAGCGGAAGGCTCTCAATAAAGCTTAAGGGAAAATAGAGGTAATTTTTAACAAGTTTGAGCACAAACTGTCCATCTTCAGAGAGAAATACATAAGATTGCCCCCCGTGGTTAAGATAGTGAAATTTTTGCTCAAAAATTTTGAGATCCGGTAAAGGAACATTTGACTCCCAAGCGGTATTATAAGGGAGCGTTGCTGTGATCTGGTTGATAGTAAAACCGCCCGTTTTATCTGTACAAAATCGGGAGAGAGAAGGGTATAGCGAGAGGAGTAGAATAAGAGGTAATACTCGTTTCATAAATTTTGAAGCTCTTTTTGCAGATGGACAGAGAGTTCTTCATGATGCACATCAAGCCATTGTTTGAGATTATCTGTAATTTTCCAGATTTGAGGTTTATACACCTGATTATTGCTATAGAATCGATCGTTTTTAAATCGTCCCGCATCGAGCTGGATGGGATGACCGTTTAGAAAGCCAAAATTAGTGTTCAAGTCAGGATCTTTATCGTAAATCCTTTTCTCGAAGCGATTTTTTAAGAGAGCTATAAGTTCCGTTAAGGCCTGTTTTGCAAGAGGAAGATTATTTTCTGAAATCCATTTTTCAAGGGAAGGAAAAAATGGCTCCACCTTTTTTTGAAGGAAAAATTCCATCTGATCTAGGTTGATTGTGTGTCGGACTCCAATTTTGTCATAGATAAGAATTTCAATGTGTAGATCATCTGTTTTGTTGAGATGCAAGTAAATAAGGCCTGTCTCATCTTTGAGAGTTTCGTAAGCGATCTTATAACTTGTAAAATCCTTTTCAAGTTTCATTGTGCTAAGAGCTTGCCTTTCTTTTCGATGTTCTTTTGTTAGCAAGAAATGCCAAGGCTCTATACGCATATGATCATGTCTGAAAAATTTTAGAACGTAAAGACCATCATCTGAAGCGAAAACATAGGATTGAGCGCCTTTTCCCAGATAGCGATAAGGCTGATTCAAAGCATTTTTGATCGCATGATCTTCTTCAGAATTCGGAGTCATGACTTCCCATCTAGAGTCGAAACAAAGATTGGAAAGGATTTTACGCAGGGCAAAGCCGTCTGTCTGATGATGACAAAAGCGTTGCACAAGGATTACAAAACAGACAAAAATACAAAATTTAACAGATCTCATTGAGAGCGATGATAAAGAAGCGGTGTTGCATAAGTCAAGTCACATATAATACACTTATCATGAAACGCTCCTCCCCTATAGATTAGAGGAGGAAAGGGGGAGAATTAGTAGCTTTGGGACTTGCCGCAGCCGCAGCCACCTTTGACATTGGGATTGGAGATTTTAAAACCAGCTCCGTTTAGGCCCTCAACATAGTCAATCTCTGAGCCGATAAGTCGTGCTAACACTTTTTCGTTAACGTGAATTTCGAGACCATGGGAATGGAAAATTTTGTCATCTGATTTTGCTTTTTGTGAATAGTCCAAGACGTATTCAAATCCGCTGCACCCGGCAGCCCTGTCTCCAAAGCGCAATCCCCAGCCTTGCTTATCTTCATCCTCAAGAATTTTGCGGAATTTTTCTGCAGCTCGTTTTGTGAGGGAAATGGTCGTTACGTCAAGTTCCTCTTCAAGAATGGAGTTGAGACGAAAAACGAGTTCATCGATCTCTTCTTCGGAGAAGCCGTGGCCAAGCATGCCTGCTTCAAGAGTTTCCCAGGTAGCAGCTCCGCAGCCAACACATTGAAGTCCAGTATTGGTGAGTTCTTGTGCAAGCTTCTGGCTTTTTTGTGGGAAGGAAGAAAGGATCTCCTCAATTGTCATTTGACGGGTGATCTGGTCCATAGTTTTCTCCTGGGGGTCTCCCCTTAAGATAGATTAAAATTTAACTTTTACAAAGCCGCATTTGATTTTGCATTGGCAAGCGAGTCTCTCACAGTTCATATCTCCGAGAAAGTCTCGTTCTTCCTGTGTGAAATCAGAGAGGTTTTCCATGCCCTCGACAACTTCGATCACGCATGTCCCGCAGACACCTTCTGTGCAGGCGAAAGGGACCCCGACGTCTTCACACGCCTCAATTAAGGGTGAGCCGTCCTCGAGATTTTTTTCTTCTTCATCATGAAAAATAAGCTTTGCCATACCTGTGTCCTTGTGTGGGGCGAGCATAGCAAAAAAGGGGATAAATGACAAGGTAAGCGGGCGCTTAAAGAAAAGGCCCGCTTTTTACCTCGTCTAGGAGGGAGGAGAGTTATAAAGAGTTAAATTCTTGACCTTGAGAGGCTTGTGCTTCTTCTGCAAGGAGTTCTTCAACAGTTTCTTTCAGAGTTTTGATCCCCTCTGGAAAGCCGCAGCGGGATAAAATTTCATTCATATAAGAAAGCTCTGCCTCAAGCATATCAATATTACTTTCTAGACTGGCAATTTTTGCAAGAAGCTCATTATTAGTATTTTTATTCATTTAATATCCCTCTATTAATTAAATTAGAACTATCTAAACTTAATTATATCACAATAAAATTTAATTATCAATAAAAGAAAGTGTATTCTTATAAAGGGATGCGCGTCATGGGGACGAGCTCGAGCGGATCGCTCACACCTTGTTCGAGGAATTTATGATAGCCAAGGCCTGCGATCATAGCGCCATTATCGAGACTGAGGCCCGAAGGAGGAAAGAAGACGGGAACAGGAGATGAGGTAAACAAGGCGCGCAGGCGTTTGTTGTTGCTAACACCTCCTCCGAGATAAATAGCGCGGCAGGAAAAAGCATCTACAGCTTTAAGCGCTTTTGAAACGACGTCTGTGAGGACCGCCTCTTGAAAACTAGATGCAATATGAGGCTTTTCCGCCTCGTCAATGATAAGCGGCGCATGTTTGTTGCAGTTGGCGCCTTTAAGCGTATAGAGTACATTTGTTTTGATTCCGCTGAAGGAAAAATCCCAAGGATGCCCTTTGACGCGTCCTGCCTTAAAGGCGTACCTTGAAGAGTCTCCCTGGAGTGCTAAAGCTTCAAGGGCGGGGCCGCCGGGGTAAGAGAGTCCAAGCATCACAGCAACCTTATCAAAGGCCTCGCCAAGGGCATCATCAACGGTTGTGCCGATCATTTCGTAAGATCCGATAGCATGAATTCGCACGAGAAAAGTGTGCCCTCCGGACGCTACGATTCCAAGTGCTGGAAAAAGGGGAGTTTCGTGCGCCATGATTGCTGCATAAAGGTGAGCTTCAACGTGGTTAATTCCAATAAAAGGTTTATTTAACGCAAGAGCGATTGCTTTAGCGGCATTTAACCCGAGCAGGAGAGGTCCAATAAGTCCTGGCCCTTTGGCAACAGCAATGAGGTCGATGTCCTCTTTTGAAATGCAAGCGGTTTCAAGAGCCTCTTTTAGGATGGGAAGAAAAGCCGTAAGATGGCGTCTTGAGGCAAGTTCCGGAAAGACTCCGCCATATTTTTCGTGAAGATCTGTCTGAGAAGCGATGACATTGGAAAGGATCTCCTTTCCTGAACGAACAACTGCGCATGCCGTCTCATCGCACGTACTTTCTATTCCTAAAACTAACATAGGCTTGAAGTATACTAAATTCTCCATATATTGGGGAAAGATAAAGGGTGTTGAATGTACGAGGGACTCAGCGAGGTCGACGCTAAAAATCGACTTAAAGAGTGCGGAATGAACCGGTTACCGGAAGGAAAGGGACGGAGTTTGTGGCGCGTTTTTTTTGAACAATTCAAAAATCCTTTGATTTATCTTTTGGTTGCCGCATCAATTGTAACGTTTTTCTTTGGAAAAGCGGGAGATCCTCTTGTGGTTTTAGGAGTTGCGTTAGTAAATGCACTTGTTGGGACCTTTCAGGAAGGGCGCGCAGAAAAATCGCTGAAAGCATTGCGTCGGTATAATTTTACAAAAGTGCGCGTGTTTAGGGAGGGAACACTTCAGGAAATTTTAAGCGAAGAAGTCGTTCCTGGAGATCTGGTGAGTTTGAGCGCAGGAGATCGCATTCCCGCCGACGGACGACTCAAAGAAGCAATTCAATTCAAGGTGAGTGAATCTGTGCTTACGGGAGAATCTGAAGCGCTTGAGAAGGAAGAGGGAGCGTCTGTCTTTTCAGGAACGCATGTTTTAAGTGGTAGAGGAGTCATGCTTGTGGAAGCGACAGGGGAAAGGACAGAGCTTGGAAGAATTGCAAACCTTAGCATAGCAGCTCCTGTTATTAAAACACCGATTGAAGAGAAGATGTTAATTTTTGGAAGAGATCTTGCTTATATTGCAATTGGTGTTGCTTTGTTCATTTTGATTGCAGGATATTTTAGTTCAATTTCTAGAGCCGACCTTGTAATGGCAGCTGTAAGCGAGGTAGTATCGATCATTCCAGAGGGGTTGCCGGTTGCGATCACGATCGCTTTAGCTGTTGGAATTCAAAGAATGGCGTCACAACGATCCATTGTGCGCAGACTTTCAGCTGTCGAAACGCTTGGATCAACAAGCGTGATCTGTTCTGATAAGACGGGAACGCTAACAAAAAATGAGATGACAGTGATGGGTTTTTTTCCAAAGGAAGAAGAGCTATTAAAAGCTTTTATTTTGTGCAGTGATGCTTCTTTAACGGCAGGAGATCCGCTTGAAATTGCTCTTTTAAAAGCTGCCAACGCATCGGGAATGCATGTTGATGAGGTGCGCAATCAGCACCCACGCGTTGCTGAGATTCCCTTTTCTGCTGAAGCAAAAATGATGGCAACAGAGCATCAAGGTGGTTGTGTTTTTATTAAAGGAGCCTATGAGATTGTTGCGCATCTTTGCCCTGATAATATGTTTAAGGGCGAAGTGGAGGCTGATTCTAAAAAGGGATTTCGAGTGCTTGCATGTGCTAAGGTTGAAGCAGGACATATTGATCCAAATCTCGGAGTAGAGCAGTTTCAGGGTAAGGCGCGTTTAATAGGTGTTGTGAGTCTTTATGATCCGCCGCGACCTGAGGTCATGCAAGCAATCCTGGCATGTCAAGAAGCAGGAATTCGAACAGTCATGCTTACAGGAGATCATCTTCAGACAGCCCTTACAATCGCAGAAGAACTCCATCTGATGCGTCCCGGAGATTATGGAATTACAGGAGATGCGCTTGAAAAAATGTCGTCCGAAGAGCTTCAAAAAGAATGCGTTCATATTACTGTTTTTGCGCGCTTGCATCCTGAGCAGAAACTTAAAATCGTGCAAGCTTTTCAGAGGAGAAACGAAGTTGTTGCTGTAACAGGCGATGGTGTTAATGATGCCCCTGCCTTAGCACAAGCCGATGTGGGCGTTGCGATGGGAATTTCGGGAACTGATGTTGCTAAAGAAGCCGCAAAAATGGTGATTTTAGATGATAATTTTGCAACGATTGTAAAAGCGGTCGCAGAAGGAAGGCTTGTTTATCAAAACATTAAAAAGGTAATTTTTTATATCCTTTCCACCTCTCTTGCCGGCGCTTTTGCCCTTTTAACAGGAGTTATCTGGGATTTGCCGCTTATCATGCATCCTTTGCATATTTTGTGGATCAACGTTGTGACGGAGGGAACAGTGACGATTAATCTT
>DAHVFY010000024.1:7398-19260 GCA_027316765.1 Parachlamydiales bacterium
ACCGCCGATAAGACGAGACGATAAGATCCTTACTCGCAAAAAACTATTTCCCATGTGTCTTACGATTCTTTGGGTGGGCTTTCTTTTGCTTCTTTGTTTTGTTGTAGGACATAAGAAAGGAATGTCTCTCGTAGAGACACAAACTCGAGTGTTCACTTTGTTTGCATTTAGTGCTTGGTTTAAACTGCTTTCCGTTCGTTCTGAAGAGCGTTCTTTTTTCAAAAGCGGTAGCATTTTCAGAAATAAGTACTTAGTTTGCGGACTTGCCTTGGGAGTGTTGCTTCATGCTGCTGTCCTCTACTTGCCGCCTTTAAACAGCATCTTCCACACAGTTCCTCTGCCCGCCCAGACGCTCGGCATTCTTCTTCTTCTTAGTAGCAGCATTCTTTGGTTGGATGAGATCTATAAGCTCCTTGCTAGAAAAGGCATCATCCATCACTGAGAATGGATGATTTTTGTGACAAGAGCAGGAAATGTTTATAACCGCGAATTGTGACCTATTTGCAGCAACCCTTCCTTTTTAACTTCCATCTACTGCGTTTCATTCCTCGTCCAACTCACAAGAGTTGAACTCGTCATTCAACTTGTAGCTGTTTGTTAAAAAAGTGGGTTGCTGCAAATAGGTCACAATTCGGGGTATAAATTAAAGCTGAGGATGTAGTCTGCAAGTGCATCTGCATGTTGTTTATATTGGGCAAATGGAGCTTTTAGCTGTGACTCTGATTGCTACCAAACCTTGTTTGAGCTCTATGAAAGCTGCAGCGTCAAGAGGAGGGGGCGGCGGCTTCATCGGCGATGAAGAGCGCTGGGTGTTCTTTTGTACCGACCCGTTGGGAGGGCAATTCAGTGCCCGGTTGTAAAACTTTTGTGAGCATCTCTTTTTTTGAAGCGCCGAGGACATAAAAGACTGTGATGTGAGCGGCATTAATGCAGGGGTAAGTGAGAGTCATGCGCCAGGTGTTTTTTTGAGGGATGAAGTTAGCGACAACAAGTCGTTTGGTTTCTTTGAGTCCCTCCGTACTTGGAAAAAGAGAAGCTGTATGCCCATCTTCTCCCATTCCGAGCATGATCATGTCAAAGGGGCGCTTTTGCAGGACTGCTTCGATGGTTTTTTCGTAAAGCTCTGCATTTTTTTCAATTTCGACTTCTGCGCACATTCTGTGGATTTGATTGTGTGGAATAGGCATTTTAGCAAGACCCGCTTGCATAGCCATATGGTAATTGCTTTCAGGATCCGTTGGCGATACACTGCGTTCATCGCTCCAGAAGAGGTGCACTTTTTGCCAATTGATTTTTTTGTCATAAGGAGGCGCTGTGAGTCGTTCAAAGAGAGTTTTTGGAGTGGACCCTCCTGAGAGTGCAACAAAAAAAGCGCCATGATCTTGAATTGCATCTTCTGCTGCTTTTAGAAAATGTGTTGAGCAAAAGGCGACGGTGACACTGTAATCTCCTGGAACGACTAGTTTTCTTTTGGGATCGATTAACATAACGTGAGTCCTTTAACGAGATTAAGTACTTTTAGATAATGACTACTTGTTCCTTTGTGGCAGATTTCTTTGACAAGTGCGGCTCCTGATTCTGCCTTGGCAAAGATAAACTGGATGGGGATGTCGCATTTTACAGGTGTTGAGATATCCATGGCGATCTGGTGGGGGAATTTAAGGTTGCGAGCAAAACTAAATCTTTCTTCAGTCTTTGTGGTGAGAGTGAAGGAGACGATGGTGCCCGGTTCGAGGTGTGAATAGCGAACAGGATTGATTTCGAAGGTGACGTCACCATTTCCTTTGTCATAAGTAAAAAGCATGGTTTCAAGGCTTTGTTTGACATTTTTGAGTTTCCAATTGAGTTGGCAGCTCAGCCAAGCTTGAAGGTAAATGGATTGGATGCGCGTATGACAGAAGAAAGCAGATTCTTCAGCGTTATAGGCGATCTCAATGATTGTGGCATCTTCAAACTTTTGAAGTCTATCCTCTGTATAAAAAGTTCGAGAAAGAAGATCGCGCCAGCTTTCTAAACGCGCCCAATTAAGATCGGCGATGTCGATGTTGGAAATTTCTTTATGGTGAAGTAAACTTGCAGCGAATTTAGAAAGATTGTCAGTGGATTCAGAATCAAAGATCAGTCGATCTGCAAATTTTTCAAGTTGGAAAGAGATGGGGTCATCTTTTGTGGGGTCTTCTGCCCATACGAGGTAGACAGGGAGGTCGGGAAGAATGTGAGGTAGAATGAGAAATGGGGTGCGAACTTTACTTGCACCTGCAACTTCAATTTCGATTAGGTCGCAGACGATATCGTATTCTCCTTTGGCACCGGCTAAGACAGAAACTCCTGTTTTAAGGTAGTCAACCATAGGATCGTCATCTGCAGAGATTAAGATCACGCGAGAGGGGAATTTTTCGATGACTTTTTGTGCAATGGTTCGGATGTAGCCTGATCTACTATTTTTGTTGGTATAGAGGATGAGATTAAAAAGACAGGCGCGCATTTTATTGGTCCCTTGGAGGGAGTTCCAAATGCGAGTGAGTTCTGTTTCGATATTGGCGGGGGAAACAAAAGTTGGGATGCTCATCAGATCAGCCTCCACTTGCGTGTGCTCTCTGCCATAAGATCATCTGCAGCTTTTGGCCCCCAGCTTCCTGATGGATAATTGGGAAAATCTTTTGGAGGGATTGCTGCCCAATGTTCGAGAGCAGGGGTTAAAAGGCGCCAGGAATTAAATACTTCATCTTCTCTTGCAAAGAGGGTGTTATCGCCTAAAATGCAATCGAGAATTAGTCTTTCATAGGCTTCCGGAGGGGACATACCAAAAAAAGAGCCGTAGCGAAAGTCCATTTTTACGGGTTGAATAGGGCTGCTGGGCCCTGGAACTTTTGTGTTAATTTTAAGAGAAGAGCCCTCATCCGGCTGAATGCGGATTGCAAGGACGTTGGGCTCATTGCGTTTTTCCTGATTTTGAAAGAGGACTCCGGGAGGGTCTTTAAACGTGACAGCAATTTCTGTTCCTTTTTTGGGTAATCTCTTGCCGCCTCGCAAGAAAAAAGGAACGCCGTCCCAGCGCCAGTTGTCTATATAGAGCTTCATAGCTACATACGTTTCGACAACAGATTTTGGATTTACATTTTTTTCTTCTCTATAGCTGACGACAGGTTCCCCGTTGATGAAGCCGGGGCCGTATTGACCACGCACAATTGAAGTGTTTAAATCTTTTTCGCTGAAAGGGCGTATTGCTTGCAGTACTTTAACTTTTTCGTCTCGAATAGCATCCGCTGAAAGATTGACAGGAGGTTCCATTGCAACAAGAGAGAGAAGCTGCATCATATGATTTTGCACGATGTCGCGTAGCATTCCCGCTTCTTCCCAAAAAGCGCCTCTTGTTCCAATGCCAATATCTTCTGCAACAGTGATCTGCACATGATCGATGTAACGATTATTCCACTGAGACTCAAAAAAGGAATTAGCAAAACGGAATACTAATATGTTCTGTACTGTTTCTTTTCCAAGATAGTGATCGATCCGGTAAATCTGTTTTTCGCTTAGATACTGGAGCAGTTCATTTTGTAGAGCAATCGCCGAATTAAGATCGTGTCCAAAAGGTTTTTCAATGATGATGCGCGACCATTTGTCTTGAATTTTTGCATGATCATAAATCAAATGCGCTTTATGAAGCTTTTCGCAAATAAGAGTAAAGAAGCTCGGTTGTGTAGAGAGATAAAAGATCCTATTGCCTTTTGTGCCAAGACGAGCATCGAGCTCATTTAAAAAGGTATTTAGACGATCATACCCTTCGTCCTCATGAAATTCAGATTGGTGATAAAAAATGTGTTCTTTAAAATTATTCCAGAGCGACTCTTCAATGGGTTTTACACGTGAGAAGGAGTTGATCGCATCATGCATTTCGTTGCGAAATTGCTCATGAGTTTTTGCTCGTCTTGCAAAACCGACGCAGGCAAACTGGGAAGGGAGCTGCCCCTCACGCGCAAGGTTGTAGAGAGCTGGAACGAGTTTACGCGCTGTAAGATCGCCTGTTGCCCCAAAGATGACGAGGATGCAGGGTTCGACAAAACGGCTTGATAAACCAGGTTCTTCCAAAGGATGCGCACTCGATTCTGTCATAAGCTTCACCGTGTAGTTATACAAATAAAATGATTTGGTAATACTGAGATTCCAATTCGTGTGTATTTCTATCTTACAGTTTTGGCGCTGAAGAATCCAAGAAATTTTGCAAGATGGCAGCAGCTGCCATTGCATCAATGAGTGTCGCGCGTTTTTTGCGTGAGAATTCCGCTTCTTTGAGTGTGCGTTCTACTTGGCATGAAGTGAGCCTTTCATCCCAAAGAATGATTGGAATTTGAAAAGCTTCTTCGAGTTTTTGTGCAAACGCTCGCACTTCGATAGAAAGAGGGCTTTCTTTTCCGCTAAGATGCAGAGGAAGGCCAATGACAATTTTTTCGAAAGGTTGATAAGGGACGAGATAAGCTTGGATTTCTTTAATCGTTGCAGTAGAATTTTTTCCTGCAATGATACAGGTGAGCGGCTGAGCAAAAATTTGCCGCTCATCTGAGGCTGCAATTCCGATGCGTTTTTGTCCAAAATCAATTCCGACAATTCTTTGTTTCATGTTTTTTGTGTATAATGTCACAGGTAAGTCTTTTTCCTTTCGATTACAGCTGCTATAAAGTCGCGGAAAAGGGGGTGAGGATCTGTAGGTTTGGACTTGAATTCCGGATGGTACTGAACGCCCACCATCCAAGGATGGTCTTTGATTTCTGCAATTTCAGGAAGAAGACCATTTTCTAATGTTCCGGAGAGAATAAGCCCTGCCGCTTCACACTGTTCTTTGAAAAGATTATTAAATTCAAAGCGATGGCGGTGGCGCTCTGACACCACTTGCTTTTTATACGCTTTTTCTGCTTTTGTGCCGCTTTTAATCAAACAATTGAAGGCTCCAAGTCGCATGGTGCCCCCCATGATTTCAACTCCTTTTTGCTCGCTTAATAGAGAAATCACCGGATGAGGAGTATTGGGGTCTATTTCTGTTGAGTTAGCGTCTTTCAGTCCAAGTACGTGCCGTGCAAATTCAACGCACAGTACTTGCATTCCTAAGCAGAGTCCAAAATAAGGGATTTTGTTTTCTCTACAGTACTTAGCTGTCATGATCTTACCGATCCACCCTCTTTCGCCAAAGCCTCCCGGAACGAGGTAGCCATCGCACCCTTCGATGATTTTAGAAACGTCATCTCCATGAAGAATTTTATCCGATTCGAAGGAACGAATTTCGATCTCAACTTGGTTAGCAATTGCTCCATGTTGCAGCGCTTCGAAAACAGATTTATAAGCATCTTTGTGTTGTAGATATTTTCCCACAATTCCGATGACAACTTTTTCTTTGGGATGACGCATTTTATGAAGCATCTCTTCCCATTTGGATAGATCGGCTTTAGCAGGGGGTAGTGAGAGCATATGACAAATTTTGACATCAAGTCCCTGGTGGTTAAGGCTGACGGGAACTTCATAAATGCTAAATTCTACATCAACCTCATCGATCACAGCCTCTTTAGGAACGCTGCAAAATAAGCTAATCTTGTCTTTGATCTCTTCAGAGAGAGAGTGTTCGCAGCGGCAGAGAATGACGTCCGGAATGATGCCAATTTCGCGCAAGACTTGGACGGAGTGTTGCGTGGGTTTGGTTTTGACTTCGCCGGCAGCTTTTACGTAAGGCACATAGGTGAGGTGAATGTTGATGCAGTCTTTTGGACGTTCATGCCGAAACTGACGAATTGCTTCCATGAAGGGAAGGGATTCGATATCGCCGACTGTGCCCCCAATCTCAATGATGGCAACATCTGTGTTAGGCTCTTGTTTTCCCGAAGCTAAGATGCGCTGTTTAATTTCATCTGTTACGTGAGGGATTACTTGGACAGTTTTTCCTAAATAGTCACCTCGTCGCTCTCTTTTAATCACGGTATCGTAGATTTGTCCTGAAGTTGCATTTGAGGATCTAGAAAGCAGGGCATTAGAATAGCGGTAGTAGTGACCGAGATCTAGATCTGTTTCCGCTCCATCATCGGTTACATACACTTCTCCGTGTTGGAAAGGGTTCATCGTTCCTGGATCGACGTTGAGATAAGGGTCTAATTTAAGTAGTGAAACGTGAAGACCGCGACTCTCAAGAAGCATCGCGATTGCAGCAGATGTTAGCCCTTTTCCTAGGGATGAAATCACTCCGCCTGTTATAAAAATGTATTTGGGGCTCATGAATATTCCTTTTTAAAAAAAATGAGTATATGTGATTTCCAAATAGAGGGCAATGATCTTTTAACTTGATTTCAAAATCAAAAAAGTATAAATAATTTGTACTTTCTACGTACAGGAGTTACCTCAAATGGAGATGTCATGCCCGTTAGTCTTTTTCAACTTTTTTCTATAGGTATTGGACCCTCAAGTTCTCATACGGTAGGCCCGATGCGTGCTGCACGCTTATTTGGAGCCTCAATTAACCTAGCGGAAGCAGCGTCTATAAAAGTAGAGCTTTTTGGCTCCCTTGCAATGACAGGGGTGGGTCATGCAACTGATAAGGCAATTTTACTCGGTTTAGAGGGCTTTACGCCTGAGGGGATTGATCCTAATCTCGTCGATATTCGAGTCAATCACATTAAAGAAACGAGAACGTTAAATTTAATGGGGATGCATCCCATCCGATTTAACGTTCAAGAACAGCTTGTTTTTGAAAAGACCAAACGCCTTCCTTACCACTCCAATGGGATGCGTTTTACAGCGTTTAATGCAAACGGTAAGAAGATTGGAAGTGAAGTCTACTATTCCATTGGTGGTGGATTTGTTGTCACGCAAGCTGAAATCAAGCAAAAATGTCCTTCAAGTCATGCGATTGCGATTCCTTATCCTTATGATACCGCAGCCGATTTGTTAAAACATTGCGCGCACACAGGCAAGATGATCTATGAAATTGTCCTTGAAAATGAAAAGTGTTGGCGCACGGAAGAAGAAATTACGCTTGGAATTTTTAATATTTGGCACGTCATGCAAGAGTGTGTAAAACGGGGATGTTCCATTGGCGGAGTGCTTCCAGGTGGTCTTGAGGTAAGGCGTAGAGCACATCATCTACACGAAGAGCTTTTAAAAAAATCAAATCGGCTTGAAGATCCTTCAGAAATTTTTGATTGGGTTAGCCTCTATGCTTTAGCAGTAAACGAAGAGAACGCAGCGGGTGGTAGAATTGTAACAGCGCCAACAAATGGCGCCTCCGGAGTGATTCCCGCCGTACTTCATTATTATAAAGAATTTGTAGATAAACCTTCAGATGAAGGGATTATGCGCTTTTTTTTAACGATGACAGCGATTGGAATTCTTTATAAAAAAGGAGCGTCACTATCTGCTGCTGAAATGGGATGTCAAGGAGAAGTTGGAGTTGCTTGCTCAATGGCTGCAGCAGGTCTTACAGCGGCTCTTGGAGGTACTAATGAGCAGATTGAAAATGCTGCAGAAATTGGAATGGAACATAACCTGGGTCTGACATGTGATCCTGTAGCAGGTCTTGTTCAGATTCCTTGTATTGAAAGAAACACGATGGGAGCTATTCAGGCAATTAATGCAGCACGTCTAGCAATGCGTGGAGATGGAAAACATCATGTTTCTTTAGATCATGTGATTGCAACGATGCGACACACCGGCATTGATATGAAAACAATCTACAAAGAAACCTCAGAAGGAGGGCTTGCTCTTCACGTCCCTGTTACCCTTCCGGAATGTTAAGAAGCCGAATTGTGACCTATTTGCGACAAAATAACAAAAGATGATAAACTCTTTCACGGTGTTGCTGCCTTCATAGAGGCAATATGAGGTAGCAATCAAGGTCTTAGCAAGGTGGAAAGATGGAAGAGAGTTTATTGCACAAGCTTAGAAGAGATTATCAATTACCGCTGCCTAAAGTGCTGCGTCATTTAAAAGAGATTAGCTTTAACAAAAGCGAACCTTCGATAAACACAAAAGATGCAGAGGCTCTTAAAAATTTATTCCCCAAGACTTATGGTCAGCCCATTGTTTCTGCTACTACCGACCGAAAAGAAACACAACATTTGAAGAAAGCACTTAGAGTGGGTGTTGTTTTTTCCGGTGGACAAGCGGCTGGAGGGCATAATGTGATTGCCGGTCTATTTGACGCTGTGAAGAACATCGATTCTCAAAGCTCTCTTTTTGGTTTTTTAAATGGACCAAGCGGCATCATCGAGCATCAATATCAAGAGTTGACTGCAGAGCGTATCGCTCTTTATAGAAATCAGGGTGGTTTTGAACTCTTAGGATCGGGACGAGCGAAGATTGAAACAGAAGCGCAGTTTGAGTCTTCTTTAAAAGTTGCCCTTGATTTAAATTTAGATGGGCTTGTGATCATCGGTGGAGATGATTCTAATACAAATGCTGCGTTACTTGCAGAATATTTTCTTCAAAAAGGATGTCTCACAAAAGTTATTGGAGTTCCTAAGACAATTGATGGAGATCTCAAAAATGCTTATGTGGCCACTTCTTTTGGTTTTGATACCGCGTGCAAGTGTTATTCAGAGATGATTGGCAATATTGCAAGAGATGCGCTTTCTGCTAAAAAGTACTATCATTTCATTAAGTTAATGGGGAGATCTGCTTCCCATATTGCTCTAGAATGCGCTCTTTCCACTCAACCCAACTATGCTTGGATTGGTGAAGAAGTGGCAGCAAAGAAAATGACGCTTAAGCACATTACCGAGACGATGATCGATCTTATTAAAAAAAGAGCGGACGCAGGGAAGTTTTACGGCATTATTTTGATCCCCGAGGGACTTATCGAATTTATTCCTGAAGTGAAGGCGTTAATCCATGAATTGAATACTCTTAAAGAGATGTCGAATGTAAGAGAAAAACTTTCAAAAGAGGCTTTAGCTTGTTTTGATATGCTGCCGACCGATATTCAGAATCAACTTCTCCTTGATCGGGATCCTCATGGCAACATACAAGTCTCTTTGATTGAAACAGAGCGTCTTTTGATAGAAATGATTAAGCGCTCTTATGCAGAAAAATTCAATCCAGTAAACCATTTTTTTGGTTACGAAGGAAGGGCTGCATTTCCTTCAAATTTTGATAGTCAGTATTGTTATGCACTGGGATTTGTAGCAGCACTTCTTGTTGATGCGGGGCTAACCGGATACATGTGCTACGTCAAAAATTTAACAGAGCATGTAGAGCAGTGGGAAATCGGAGGGTTGCCTTTAACAATGTTGATGAATCTTGAAATGCGTAAAGGAAAGATGAAACCCGTTATCCAAAAAGCGTTGGTTAATTTAGAAGGAAAGGCGTTTCAACTCTTTAGTCGTAAGCGTCATCATTGGATGATCGAAGACAATTACCGCTTTCCTGGTCCGATTCAATTTTTTGGGGATAAGGCTTTAACGGATACGGTCCCGGTCACTTTGACCCAAGAAATTCGTGATTAAAAAGGCATAAAAATCAATGTAAGGATATTTGTGAGAAAATCTTCAATGCCTGTTGAAAAAGTAGCTACGAATCCTATTTTTAATTCGAATGCACAGAAAAATAGCAATATTCAATCAAAGAGTTCCTCTTCGGTTGCTGTCGGACAGAGGAATAAGATATTTAAAAATACTATTCCAAATACCGTTTCAAGTCCTTCCTTTTCATTGCTTAATCTAGGTAATGCCCAATCAAAAATTCATGGTCAAAAAAATAAAATCTACAAGTATGAGAGTGATCGTGAAGATAGCCATCAAAGGCTTGACGCTTTAATCTCCCCGAGAAAGGATCCTTTTCTAAAAGTTGAAGAGAGTGTAAATCTCAAAGTGATGTCTGATGGGGAGGGGTATAAGCCGATAAATATCAATCAATTACGAGGAGAATCAAGACCCTGGAATGAGCTTAAACGCAAAACAAGTAGCGGCTCATCAGATTATGAGGGTTCAAATTTGCAGAAAGTTGTGATGAGGTTTTTAAACCGAAGGTACAACTTACATGGTGAATTCGAGCATGTTTTTTTAAGTTTGGTGAAAAAGGCGAACAATTCTAAACAAGTTGCTAGTGAGATTTTTCATTTGCGTAATGAAATAGGAGAAGTGAATGGTAGATTTTCTCAACTACTTCTTCTTTTATGGAAAGATCCGGACACTGATGCCGTTTTTCTTGAGTATTTGAAACTTTTGTTCAGTCGAGATGACCCTCAAGATTTAATGAGATGCAAAGAAGAACTGGACGCATTGCGAAAAAGTGAACCGTTTCAAAAACAAGCGTTAGAGTTGATTAAAGTTCTGCATCAGGGAAAGAGTTTTTATACCGGTTTTTTTGCATTTGCTGCTCTAAAAGAAAAAATCGAGTCTTTTTTGCGGTTCGAAGAGAATAAGATGTTTAAAGAGCAGATGATAGAGTTAATAGGAATAATTAACGATCCTAAAAAAGTCGCTGCAGAGTTGGTAAATATTCGAAAACAGATTGTAATTGACAAAATGTCAGTTAACGATAAACCGCTTAGATTTAATAAAATTCTTTTTATTTTGTGGCGAAAGAAGTCAGCAGTCGATGTTTTCCTTCAATATTTAGATCACCCTGAAAATAAAGAGAGTTTCGAGGTGTTTCAGAAGAGTAAATTTTTTCAAGAGCATTCTGAGAAATTGATTAAGCGTATGGCTAATAGTGAAAGAAAAGTTGCTGAAGCTCAACAAAGTGGAACTGCTTTTACTCAAGTTTTTGCTCAGCCGTGGTTAGAAAAGTTGATTGCAAAGATTCTTGATAAAAAGAGGAGTCATATTCAAGAACTCGACTCAGAATTGCTTGGATTAATTACAACGGTAAAAGACCCTAAGTGGGTTGCGGATGAGTTGGTTAGAGTGCGTGTAGTTAAGGGTTTGAGCCCTAAGAAATTGCATAAGCTTTATAAAGTTCTTTTCCTGTTGTGGGAAAACAGATCAACAACAAATGTCGTTCATCAGTTTTTGCATTTGGTCCCTAAAGAAAATTACAAAGATTATGATGGGTTAATTAGTTGCCATGAATTTCAAAAGGCTCCTTTAAAATTTATAAAATTGCTCGCTCAATGTGAAATTCCCTTTATGCGAGAGGGGTGTCAGATCAAGCCTTTTGCTTTATATTTTTTAGAACAACAAATGGAAAATTTATATAAAGAGTTGGCAGCTTTTATACCTGCCAATGAAAAGATCACGCCAGAGCAGGCTGAGCAGTTTTTGAATAAAATCTATTACGTCAATCATTCAGACATTAGAATATTGCCAAAAAATATAGTCCTTTTGCTCGAAACGATCAGAATGCGTTTTAGTCTTAACGAGAAATATGGAGATAGCGAAGGTCTGATGCAAGTGTCACAGCTTCTGTTTTTTAGCAGTATCATGCCCTATTTTTCATCAACCCCAGAAAAAGCGTCCAAACTTGGTTCCTTGCAATTACTCACAACAGAATTTACGAATCGTTTAAGAGGAAATGCGAGTGAGAACTTAATCAATCAGGTAAGTCCTTTTAGACCCTTGCTCGATAAGTTTGAAAGTGTTCATCGAAAGTTCATGGATAGAAATTCTGATTTTGCTCTTGCATATTTAGAGGAAAAATCTCAACAAGATCCTGAAGCAGAACAAGACAGCGTTGATATAGACGATTGATTAGGATTTTTAGGTGCGCGTTTTTTTGTACCAATAAAACAATAAAATCGGGCTGATTGTGACAAGATTGCCGGTAATGATCATGGTGAGATAACGCGTTGCACTTCCAATGTCAATATTTTCAGGGGGGAAAAAGCTGATGACGATGGTAAGAGAGCAGCCGATCATCCCCAAAAGAGCCGTTAACCAGATCCCCCAT
>DAHVFY010000025.1:0-14858 GCA_027316765.1 Parachlamydiales bacterium
TGTCAGGATATCCCGACATATTTCATCTGTATAAGGGCGAAGCCATTCTCCTCGACCACACTTGGACTGATAAGAAAGGCGGCATAGAAGATTGGGAAAGGCGCGTTTAACAGCGTAAAAAGAGCGCTCGCAATCTTTTTGGTACACATCACCTGTTTTAATAAATTGCAACGGAATACCATGCGCTGAGAAAAGAAGGATTGTTTCTTCATCTTTAAATCCTTTTTCTATTAGATACGTGCGAATGGTATTTTGCAAAAGAGCTGTATAGGCAGGGTGTTCTGCATACGATTTGACCCAACGCAGTTTTTCTAACGACTCTTCCTGTAAATAATTTTTAAAAAATCTAGCAATGCTGCCCGTTGTAGCAAAACTGAACTGGGGAAACATAGGAAAGACTATCGTATCTTCTTTTAAGGTGGTGGAAATTTTTTCTAAAAAGGGGGCGTGCGTCACAGGAAGGTAGCGATGGAATGTCGCTACATCCGCACCAAAATTTTCAGCAACAGCTGCTGCAACAGCTTCTGTGTCTTCAAAAATAGGAGACTTTCCTCCTATGATTTCGTAATCTTCTGCGACTTTCAAAGCGCGTTTTTTTGCAATTCGGGTGAAAAACCAGTTTTGAACAGGTCTTGGAAGCTTGGTGCGAATTACATCTCTATCTGTCAAAAGAGCTATAAGAAAAGATTCGACTTCACTTAAAGTGCGCGGGCCACCAAAATTAACAATTATAATGGACTTCATTTTCACCTTCGTTTTATCCTATCAACATATGAAAAAATCTCTTTTGTGGACACTCCTTCTATTTCTTTCTTGCTGCGGCAATGGCGGCCCTACTTATATGATCGGAGTGGACGATCTTTGGTATCCTTTAGAAATTCCCGGAAAAGAGATGAATGTCCTTGGTTTTTCGACAGATCTTCTTCAAGAGATTGCTAAATCCCAAAATCTGCAATTAGTCTTAGCTTATAGATCCTGGGACAATCTCCTTGAAGGATTAAATAACAAGCAGTACCAGGGAGCATTAAGTTCGCTGCGCCCCTACAACTTTAACGAAAAAAAATACGATTTTTCGCATCTTTATCTCATGACAGGACCTGTTCTTGTGGTGCCTGTCACTTTTTCGTTTCAGTCTCTTGACATGCTCGAAGGAAAAGAGATTGGGTTCCCAGAAGGCTCCAACCAAGATAGTCTCCTTGCAGGATCTCCTGGAGTACTGCCCCGCAGTTATCGGTCTGTTTCACAAGCTTTAAACGATGTGTTAAATGGTACTCTTGACGGAGCTCTTGTGGATTACCTCACAGCACAAAGCTATTGCCAAGATCTTTATGCAGGGACGTTAATGATTGTAACAGCGCCTTTAACAGACATAGGTCTGCGCCTTGTGGCTTTAAAGAGTGATTCTGATCCTCTGATCCATGCTTTCAACGCAGGACTACAAGAAGCCTTTAAAAATGGCGCTTATAAAAAGCTCGCTTCCAAGTGGGGTTTGCCCTCTTTTCCTATCCAGTACGAATGATGCGGCAGCGATCATGCTCACTGTATTCAGCACGAACTAATGCTAGCTCGTCTTTATCCACGGGGCATTTCTCTAAATCCCAAACAAGTTTAGCGTAATTATGGATCGATTCATCTGCTGAAAACTTACCCATAACTGCCATATTGTGAAGTGCAAACTCTGCCCATTTAAGTGGTTCTACATACAGATCTTCTACCTTTTTCTGAGTATCATAATAACTCAAAAGATCCCCTAAGACGAAATATCGATCTGAAAGATCTCCATTATGTGTACCCAAAAGACTCAGATATACTCGACTTAAAGATTCATGCTCAGCTTCAGTCTCAGCAAAAGAATAGTCTCTAAGCGCATCGACTGCTTGACGGATGCCGTCATGGTGCATGTAAATGTCCCAAGGATTGTAAGAACGCTCTTCTTTCATCTTTGCAATCTCCTCGGCCTTGAAACCAAAAGAGAAGGGCCACCAAGCATCTGTTACTTCTTGATGCATCTCAATATTTGCACCATCTTCTGTACCGATGGTGAGGGCGCCATTCATCGCTAGTTTCATATTCCCCGTCCCAGAGGCCTCCATACCGGCTGTTGAAATTTGCTCTGAAAGATCTGCTGCTGGGATAATCATTTGTGCTTTGGTGACGTTGTAGTTTTCTACAAAAGCCACCTTTAGGGCATGGTTAACTGCAGGGTCTGCATTAATTTTACGCGCAAGGCAATAAAAGAGAACAATGATATCTTTTGCAAGTTGGTAACCAGGAGCTGCTTTCCCTCCAATGATGACCTGCCGTTTTATTTTTCTTGCCTGAGGATTTGCCTTTAGTTCTTGATAAATCATGAGGATATGCATCGCATTCATTTGCTGCCGCTTGTACTCATGAAAGCGTTTGATTTGAACATCAAAAAGAGCTGTCTCATCAAGGACACTTGAATGCGCCACGATCTTACCATGATAGTCTCGAATCGGATTGACATCTGTTAGATACTTAATAAAGAGTTTCTTATTCTCTCTTTTAATCTTCAGAAACTCTTCTTGCGTTTCTTTATCGGCTGCAAATTGCGCAAGCTCCCGAATTTTAGGAAAATTACAAATCCATCCTCTTCCTACTTTCTTCGAAATGAACTCTGCTAGCGGGGGATTTGTAATCAGGAGCCAAAGACGTTGAGTGACTCCATTGGTAACGTTAATAAAACGATCAGGATACATTTCATAAAAATCTTTAAAAATCGACTTTTTTAAGATTTCTGAATGTAACGCGGCGACCCCGTTAACTCTATGACTGCCATAAATCGCAAGATTTGCCATCTTGACTTGACCTGATTCAATGATCGACATCCGTCTAACGCGTTCTTCGTCACCCGGGTACTTTGCGCGCACGCTATTGCAAAACTCAAGATTGAGTCTTTCAATAATGTGATACTGACGAGGCAAAAGAAAATGCATCCGGTTTTCGTTCCATTCTTCAAGGGACTCCTGCAAAATTGTATGATTTGTATAACCACACACAGTCTGCACTGTCTCAAGCGCTTCTCCCCAAGAAAAATCAAATTTTTTTAGAAGAATACGCATCAACTCCGGAATCACAAGAGCTGGATGTGTGTCATTGATCTGAATGCGGACTTTATCTGCAAATGTTGTCATATCTGGAAAGCGTTTCAAATGATGCACAATAATATCTTGCACGGAAGCTGAAGCTAATAGAAACTCTTGTTTGAGTCGAATCCTCTTTCCTGTTTCATTATTATCGTTAGGGTAAAGAACGTCGGTCAAAGAGGTATTCTCCCCCGCTTGGTCAAGCAGTCCCGCATTAAAGCGCTGCAGCTGAAAGTTTCTCGGCGATTCTTTGGTCGTCCAGAGACGAAGAGTCACCACATTAAAATCGGGAGTTTCTTTATAGCCAATAATTGGAAAATCATAAGAAAGAGCTCTGACTTCGTCATAATCGACTAAATCATAAACTTCTTCTCCTCTTTGATTAACACTCTTGACGCCTCTTCCTGCATATAAGACAGAAACAGCATGATCATCTCGGCGAAATTCCCAAGGATTATCATGCAAAAGCCAATTGTCAGGACGCTCTATTTGAAGACCACTCCATAATTCTTGATCAAAAATTCCATATTGGTAGCGAAGCCCATACCCGATAGCGGGGTATTGTTGCGACGCCAAAGAATCGAGTAAACAAGAAGCAAGCCTTCCAAGACCTCCATTGCCAAGCCCTGCATCGTGCTCAATATTTAAAGTATGATCGAAATCGCGACTCATTTTTTTCGCGACAAGTTTAACAAGATCAAGCGCATTCATGTTAATCGCATTTGTCTTAAGAAAACGCCCTGGAAGATATTCCATGCATAAATAATTTACCACGCGCACTTTATTCTTTCTGATTGTATGAGACGTCGCCGTCCAATTAATCATAATTTCTTCACGCATCGTCAAACAAAAAGCACGATAGAACTCCTCAGGATTTGCCTCACTTGCTGTCATCCCCATTGTTGTGATCAAATAGTGCTTAATTTTTGAAACAAGCATCTCAGCTTGGGATTCTAAGATCATATCCATAAACGCTTCTATACCTCTTGTATATTTTCCTTGTTTATGTGATTAAAGGTTTTAAGGCAAATCATTATGAAAGAGTTCGAGCTCATTGTTATTGGAACAGGACCTGCAGGAGAAAAGGCGGCTGTTAAGGCAGCTTATTTTGGACACCGGGTCGCGATCATAGAAAAAGCTGCTGTTTTTGGAGGCGCTGAAGTTGTCACAGGAACGCTTCCCTCAAAAACCTTAAAGGAAACCTCCCTTTATTTTTCAGGTAAGTATGAAAAAGGTCTTTATGGAATCGATCGCGACCTTAAGCATGACGCCTCTTTACAAGATTTCATGTACCGCAAAAATTATGTAACAAATGCTGCAGCTTGCGAAATCCAAGAGAATCTTCTGCGCCATCGAGTGGAAATCTATCACGGAGAGGCCTCTTTCGAAGATGCGCATACACTTAAAATTTGTGGCGAAAAAGAAGAACGCATTCGAGGCGAGGCGATCATAATCGCTACCGGCTCTTACCCTTATCATCCCAAAGAGATCCCTTTTGATCAAAAAAGAGTCCATGACTCCGACACAATTTTACAAATAGGTCGATTTCCAAGATCTCTTTGCGTTGTCGGAGCAGGCGTTATTGGATGTGAGTACACGACAATTTTTGCTACGATGGGATGCAAAGTGTATCTCGTTAACGACAAAGAAAAAATTCTCCCACAAATTGATCAAGAAATAGCGCAAGATCTTGTGGAACAGATGCGTTCTGCAGAAGTGGATATTCTTTTTAATACAGCAATTGCCTCGATGACCGTCCCAAAAGAAGAAAATCAACCGATCACCATCCGATTAAAAACTGAAGAAATCCTCAATGTCGATATGTTTCTTTTTGCAGCAGGGCGCAGCGGCAATATCAAAAGTCTAAATCTTGATAAGGCAGGCGTTGCAACCGGAAAAAGGGAAACAATTCTTGTGAACAAGAACTACCAAACCAATGTCTCTCATATCTACGCAGTGGGTGATGTAATTGGGTTCCCAGCTCTTGCAAGCACAAGCATGGATCAAGGACGCGTTGCCGTTGCACACATCTTCAAAACAGAAGATCTCGAACATCTTCCCACATGTTTTCCCTACGGAATCTACACGATTCCCGAAGTGTCGATGGTAGGAACGACTGAAGAAGAAGCAAGTGCTCAAGGACTTGCCTATTGCACAGGAAAGGCGCGCTACGAGGATATGGCGCGCGGCAAAATCATGGGAGCCAAAGCAGGATTTCTCAAACTTATCTTTACTAAACCCGATCTTACCATTCGAGGCGTCCACGTCATCGGCCACATCGCAACTGAAATTATTCACTACGGAATGGGTCTTGTCGAGCAGAAAAAAAACCTCTACGACGTGATCGGCACCGTCTTCAACTTTCCCACTCTTCATGATCTCTACAAATATGCCGCCTACGACGGCCTCAGTAACTTCTCAGGTCACAAAGTCAAACCTTGACCATGCCCAATTCTTCTTGTGTACTTAAGTTCTAACTAAGAAAGATCGTGCGAAGGCACGCATCCTATTACCCGATGTACTACATTTCATTTTTGTTTTTAGAGAAATTCTGATACGATGATTCGAAATCTATGGAATGGCTACCTTCTAGGCTTGTCCTACAGAATCAAGAAGTATACACCGGGTTCTCCCCCAACTGGCAGCAAGGTATTTTCTGTGGCGAAGTGGTTTTTACAACCGGTATGACAGGTTATGTCGAGTCTTTAACAGACCCCTCTTTTGCAGGACAAATTCTTGTTTTCACATATCCCCTGATTGGAAACTATGGCGTTCCAAGGAAAGAGCTCTGGGAGTCGTCAAAAGTGCATGCTCGTGGTGTTGTCATCAATGAACTAAGCCCTTTTTGCAGTCATCGTGAAGCTGAAACTTCTCTTATCGAGTTTCTTTGCTCTCAAAATGTTCCTCTCATCACACAAGTCGATACGCGTACACTCACTCGTCATTTACGCTCAAATGGCGTAACTCTTGGTGCGATTGCGCGCGCGGAATTCTCATCTGCTATTTTTACAACTTATTGCGAAGACCCTCTTGTAGGCCAAGTCAGCATTAAAGAATCTGTAACAATTGGCTTTGGAAAAAAAACGATCATTGCGGTTGATTGCGGAATGAAAGAAAACATCATCCGCTGTTTACAGAAATTTCCTGTCACGATCAAGCGAGTTCCTTGGGATTACGACTATTCTGAGGAAGATTTCGATGGTGTCTTCCTGTCCAACGGGCCTGGGGATCCATCTGATTGTAAAAAGACGGTAGAAATTCTTCAAAAGGTGCTCGAGAAGAAAAAACCTGTGTTTGGAATTTGTCTTGGAGCGCAAGTGTTAGCTCTTGCTATCGGTGCTAAAACCTATAAACTGCTCTATGGCCACCGAGGACAAAACCAACCATGTGTGGAAATTAAGTCTGAACGTTGCTTTCTTACCTCTCAAAACCACGGCTATGCAATTGATGAAACAAGCCTACCTAAGGGATGGAGGGTCTCTTTTCGTAATTTAAACGATGGCTCGATCGAAGGGATTGAACATGAGCGCTTGCCCTTTTTTGCCGTGCAATTCCACCCAGAAGCCGCTCCAGGACCGGTTGATACACAGTGGCTATTTGATAAATTCTACGAGGCGCTCTAGTAATGAATCAAAAAAAAATTATCATTTTAGGCTCAGGCGGGCTAAAGATTGGACAAGCGGGAGAATTTGATTACTCTGGATCACAGGCGATCAAGGCTCTTAAAGAAGAAGGAATTGCTTCGGTTCTCGTCAATCCAAATATCGCAACTGTTCAAACAGATGCCTCGATGGCAGATGAAGTCTACTTACAACCGTTAAGCATCTCTGTTGTGACAAACATCATCGAAAAAGAGCGTCCCGACGGGATTTTCTTAAGTTTTGGAGGACAAACTGCTTTAAATTTAGGATTAGAACTTGAAGCCAAAGGCATATTAAAGAAATACAACGTAGATGTTCTCGGAACTTCTGTAGAGTCGATCCGTCTTACAGAAGATCGCGACTTATTTAAGCAAAGTCTCCTATCAATCGGGATCAAAACACCAACGAGTTTTTGCGTTACCACTTTAATTGATGCTCTTAATGCTGCTGAAAAGATTGGCTATCCCGTTATGATGCGTTCTGGGTTTTCACTGGGAGGGCTTGGATCCGGAAAGATCAAAGATGCTGAAGAACTTAAAATTAGGGCAAGAGAGGCCTTAGGTGGTGCTCCGCAAATTTTAATTGAAGAGTATCTGCTGGGGTGGAAAGAAATCGAATATGAAATTGTACGCGATTGTTATGACAACGCCATCACCGTATGCACAATGGAGAATTTCGATCCCATGGGGATTCACACGGGCGAAAGTATCGTCGTCGCTCCTTCCCAAACACTAACAAATACTGAATACCACATGCTGCGCCAAATTGCGATACAAGCAGCGCGTCACTTCAATATTGTTGGGGAATGCAACATTCAATACGCTCTTAATCCCACAACAGGCGACTATCGCGTGATTGAAATGAATGCGCGCCTCTCCAGGTCTTCGGCCCTTGCTTCAAAAGCAACAGGCTACCCGCTTGCGTTCGTTGCAGCAAAACTCGCTCTTGGAGCCTCTTTAGCGCATATTAAAAATAGTGTGACTGAAAAAACGTGCGCTTTTTTTGAGCCCGCTCTTGACTACATTGTCGTCAAAATCCCTCGCTGGGATATCCATAAATTTCGCTCTGCAGACCGAACGATCGGCACTGAAATGAAAAGTGTCGGAGAGGTAATGGCAATTGGAAGATCTTTTCCTGAAGCGCTACAAAAAGCTGTACGTATGCTCAATATCGGAGCAAGAGGCATAACGGATTATTCTTCCATCATCCCCGACATCGAGGACGAAATCAGATGCGCAACAGATAGACGCCTTTTTGCCCTCTACGCCTTTTTTAAAAAAGGAGGCAGCATTGAGGAAGCGCATGCTCTTTCTCAAATTGATCTTTGGTTTTTGCATCAACTTTATACAGTTTTCCTACTCGAAAATAAGATTCGAGAAAACGTATTATCAAAAAGTCTCATGAAAGAGGCCAAACGAGCCGGCTTTTCCGATAAGACCCTTGGAGAGCTCAAAGGAATATCAGAGCAAGAGGTGCGAGAGCTCAGACATCAACTTCAAATCCTTCCCTTTGTTAAACAAATCGACACCCTTGCCGGAGAATTTGATGCAAAAACCTCCTATCTTTACCTGACATATCACGCAGATGCACATGATTTAGAGGCATTATCGGAACAACCGATCTTTGTTATCGGCTCCGGTCCTTATGCAATTGGATCCTCTGTAGAGTTTGATTGGTGCGCTGTGAATACTTCTCGTACATTACGGCGACTTCAAGAAAAATCAATCATGATTAACTCAAATCCAGAAACGGTTTCAACCGATTATGACGAATCCAGCCGCCTTTACTTTGAAGAATTGACGTTAGAACGCATTAGCGACATTGCAGAATTTGAGAATCCAAAAGGCATCATTGTTTCAGTTGGAGGACAAATTGCCAATAATCTCGCGCTCCCGCTTCATGCCGCAGGTTATACACTTCTTGGAACCTCTGCCGAAAATATCGACCGAGCGGAAAATAGAGAAAAATTCTCTTCTCTCTTACAAGAACTTCACATCGACCAACCGGCTTGGCAGTCTGTCACTTCTCTTGCATTGGCAAAAGAATTTGGGAAAAATATTGGCTACCCCCTTCTTGTACGCCCCTCCTACGTGCTTTCAGGATCTGCTATGAGCGTCATCGGCTCTGAAGAAGAGCTTGAAGATTATCTACAAAAAGCATCACTAGTCTCTCCCGAACATCCCATTGTTCTCTCCCAATTTATCACCGACGCAAAAGAATTAGAAGTAGATGGTGTAGCAAATTCCGGCACAATCATCATTGAGGCTATCTCTGAACACATCGAAAATGCTGGAGTCCACTCGGGAGATGCGACAATCGTTCTGCCTCCGCAGCGTCTTTACCTCGAAACAATTCGACAAACAAAATACATCACAAGACAAATTGTAAAAGCGCTCAACATCACAGGCCCCTTTAATCTTCAGTTCATTGCAAAAAATAACGCCATTAAAGTGATCGAGTGTAACGTGCGGGCATCAAGATCCTTTCCTTTTGTGTCCAAGGTGACCAACCACAATTTCATTGAAATTGCCACATCGATACTGGTTAACCGCTATGAACCTCGCCACTATATCACTCTTGAACTTAATTATGTTGGTGTGAAGGCGCCTCAATTTTCCTACAATCGACTAAAAGGAGCAAATCCGGTAGCTCACGTTGAGATGACATCTACAGGAGAAGTGGCGTGCCTTGGCTCTAATTTTTTTGAAGCATTTTTCTCCTCATGGCTTTCAACAGAACAGACAATTAAGCAGAAGCGAATTCTTGTCAGTATCGGGGGTGAAGATAACAAAATAAAACTCTGTCCTCTTCTAAAATCCTTGGAGGAGCAGGGTTGGGATATCTTTTCTACGGAGAACACCCACCATTTTCTTTCAAGATTAGGTGTTGCATCTGTTTGTATTTTTAAAGCAAGTGACCTGATTGAACCTAATATCACTTCGTTAATTTCTAGTAGAGGGGTAGATGTTATTATTAATATCCCTCGAGGTTCTAGCTCAACTCAGCGAACCGATGGATTTATGATTCGAAGGCTCTCGATTGACCACCATATCCCTCTTATTACGAATGTCCAAACAGCCTCTGTTTTCCTTCGCTGTTTAACAGACATGAATCACAGCGAAATCAAGGTAAAATCTTGGAAAGAATTCATGGTACATGCATGAAAAATCTCATGATCAAATGGCTTATCTCTCTTATTAAACTTTGGCAAAAAACCTCAGACGAACCCTCGTTTCTTATCGTATCAACAACTGGGCTCGGAGACTCGTTATGGGGAACTCCCGCTCTAAGAGCTCTTCGAGAGGCACATCCCAATGCTAATATTAGCGTACTTACAAGTCCTGTGGGCAAAGAAGTTTTTAAAAACAATCCTCATCTAAGCGAAATTTTTCTTCTTAAAAATTCAAGTTTGTATGCGTTTTTCTCTCTATATAGAAAGCTTAAAAAAAAGCGATTTGGGACTATCTTTATTTTCCACGCCTCTCAACGATTCATCCTTCCTTTTTGCTTTCTACTCGGCGCTAAAAAAATCATTGGAACAGAAGGGATTAATAAAGGACTTGATTTCATTCTTACACACCCTCTCAAAAAAGAACCGATCCACGAAATTACAAGGCGCCTTAACATCGTCAATGTACCTGCAGATAAACCTTTTCTCGAGATTTTTTTAACCTCTGAAGATAAAGAAATGGCGCGAGAATTTCTGCAAAGAAGCTCTATTCCCTCTTATCTTCCCTTAATTGCTCTTCATCCGGGAGCAAAAGATAAGTTTAAACAATGGCCGCCCGATCATTTTGTTACACTCGGCAAACGACTTGTCGATACTTTAGGATGTCAGATTTTTGTAACAGGAAATCAAGAAGAACGCTCTCTTGTGGAAAACATTGCAGCTCAAATTCCAGGAGCAATCCCCCTTGCAGGAGAGCTTCCCATTCGTCCATTTGCAGCTTTTCTTCATCAACTGCATCTTTTCATTACAAATGACACAGGACCTATGCATATCGCCTATGCAATGAACACACCAACGGTTGCTCTATTCTGTCCAACAAATCCCAAACTCTGCGGCCCCTATCTTGCTCCGCGCGTTTCTGTTATCGCAAAAAAGCCGTCTTGTACTCCATGCTTGCATAAAAAATGTAGAGACCCCTTTTGTCTGTTACAAATAGGCCCTGATCTGGTCTTCAAAGAAGCACTTTCAAAACTTGGAAAAACGCGATGAAATCACTTATATCTATTTCAGATTTATCTAAAGAGGATATCGAAAAAATTCTATCGAGTGCAACCTACTTTAAAAACGCTCCTTCACAAGACCTTTTAAAGGGGAAAATTTTAGCTAGTTGTTTTTTTGAACCTTCAACGAGAACGCGTCTTTCTTTTGAAACGGCGATGCTACGCCTTGGCGGACACGTGATCGGATTTTCCGAAGAGAGCACAACATCTACCAAAAAAGGGGAAACTCTTTCTGATACCATACGCATGATCAGCACGTATGCCGATGTGATCATTCTTCGTCATAAAAATGAGGGAGCAGCTCGTCTTGCTGCAGAACTCTCCGACAAACCTGTTATTAACGCAGGCGATGGAGGGCATGAACATCCCTCTCAAACACTTCTTGACCTTTTCACTATTAGAGAAACACAAAAAACATTAGACGGCCTGCATATTGCAGTAGCTGGGGACTTAAAACATGCGCGCACTGCCCACTCTCTCATTCAAGCTTGTGCCCTTTTTGACATTCGTCTCTCTTTTGTTTGCGCAGAAGCCCTTTCCCTTCCGGAACAAATTATTTCAACGCTAAAAAAAAATAGCGTCAAGTTTTCCTTTCATCGCAACTTAAATGAGCTGCTTGCCAAAATTGACATCCTCTATATGACGCGTCTACAAAAGGAACGCTACGAGGAAAACCACACGATTTCTTTGATTTTGAAAGCACACATGTTAGATGCGGCAAAGAAGAACTTAAAAATCTTACACCCTCTCCCCCGCCTTGAAGAAATTTCTTTTTGCGTTGATGCGACACCTTATGCTCACTATTTTCAGCAAGCAGCAAATGCCCTTCCTATCCGTCAAGCCCTTCTTGCCGCCTTATTGCAAAGATCATAAAAACTTCTTAGACATGTAAAGAGCGCTGGACTCAGGTGTTACAATGACCACATCAGGTACGCTCTTACGAAGATAACGAGCGTTGCCTCCCTCCCAAAGAGGGATGCCTTGCGTGATCAGCTCTTCTTGTGACAGGTGTTGTGCACGAGCTTGATGGATTTGCGCGTGTAGAAGAATTAACTTATCGTCTTCTTTCCTTTTTTTGAGTTCTACAATTTCTAGTGAGGTCATTCCTCCAGTACGTGTGACGCTAAAATCAGCGCGGCCAAAAATCTTCTCCACCGGCTGATTCAAAAAGGGAATAATCTGTAACGAAGGCGGAACATTGTGACAAGTCAACAGTTCGCACACTTTTTCATAAAGGCCTAAAGACTTGTTGCCACATGCGACGAAAAGATAATTCTGAATGGATTGAGAGACAAGAGGTAGCAAGAGCGCCGCACATACATACCCAACGACAGCATCAATGGTGGGAATTCCTCCGAGCATAATAAGCCCAACTCTATCTTGCGAGCGCAGTTCAAACGGCTTGCGATACCCCTCAAGATGAATTTCAACAGCATCTCTTGGACATGGCAATAGTGTCAAACAGCTCTTGAATACGTGCTTGACGGGAGGGTCAAACACAATTTGTGCAGAATTCAAGCCCGTTTTTTCTATCCAATAATTTTCCTCATTTTGAAATCGCCTACAATCTTCTTCTGAAGGATGACCTGCAAATAGTCTAAGAAGCTTCTTTTTTTCTAATGAAAGATTCCTAATCGTATCCAAATAATATCTAGCATCATCTGTTGGAGGCTCAACCATGTACAGATCAATAGATTTCATTTTTTGATGCCTAGTGCGTTGATTCGCACGGATAACCGCCTGACAAATTGCTGATAAAAAAAGAGGAGCCGTTGCCACAATTTTTTTTGGTAAAATCTTATTACGGCTTGTTAACATCCAATAGATCGTAAAATACGTAGGCAAGAAAAAAATTTTTTCAGCAAAAACTTGTAATTTACCAAAAAGAATTTGCCATTTCACATAACCTGACTGCTGCGCATGATTCCAACACCATGCACAAAATCGTCCGATAATAGGTAGATATGTACAACAAGATGAAAGAAGATTAATTTTTACAACATGCGGAGTTCTCTGACAAAGATCTTCCATAGCCCTTTCATGAGCACTGCCACCTGATGTATAGACTCCCAAAATCCACTCTTTATCCATATAGAACCTAGGTTTAACATTTTCTCTAGACTTTGTCATTTTTTTTCATTAAAATCTTGGCCAGTCAAGTAAGAGGTGCTAGCCATCGAAACGTTGTCAGTCGCTGCAATTGAAAAAGGAACTGTCATCGATCACATCCCGGCAGGGTCTGCTCTCTCTATTTTCGATCTATTACAGCTGAGAAAATTTTCACACTGCATTTCGATAGGACTTAATCTCCCAAGTCAAAAAAAGGGAAGAAAGGACCTAATTAAAATTGAAAATCACTTTCTACAACCAAAAGAAGTGCATGATATTGCCATCTTTGCTCCGCAAGCTACTATCAATATTATCCTGAATTTTGAAGTTATCACAAAAATGACAGCAACTCTTCCCGATGCAGTTGAAAAAATTCTGATCTGCCCAAATCAACATTGCATCACCCACGTCGAGCCTGTCTTCACCATCTTTTTTGTCGAAGAATTTAAAAGAAAGGTACAGCTTTCTTGCAAATATTGTGAACGAGAATTCACACTCGATGAACTTGTGGGGTATAGCTCGTGATCTGCATTGAAAATGTAGAACATTTAGATGGCAAAGTTACAACTCTGCAAGTGGCATCATCAGACGAAATCATGATTGATGGAGCAGGCCTTATCGCAATTCCCGCACTTATCGATCCGCACGTCCACTTTCGCGTTCCCGGACTTGAACATAAAGAAACTTGGCACTCAGCAGCACAGGCGGCTCTCAAAGGAGGCATCACAACCGTTTTTGATATGCCCAACACACTGCCCGCTTGTGTTACACAACCCCGAATCTGCGAAAAGAAAAAAATCATTGATACGCAATTAAAAGAAATAGATCTTCCTTTACGTTATCACCTCTATCTTGGTGCAGATAAACATCATTTTCAAGAAATTGAACGCTCAGCACAAGACGTCATTGGTTTAAAAGTCTTTATGGGATCTACAACAGGCGATCTCATCATGGATGATGATAGCAGCTTGCACGCCGCTTTTAGTTTGGCAAGCGCTCACAATCTCGTTCTAGCAGTCCATGCTGAAGACGAAGCGCTAATTACTGAAAGAAAAGCGCGCTACTTAGATTTGAAACCGCATGTGCACTCACAAATCAGAAATTGGGAAGTTGCCTACAGGGCGACAAGTAAAGCTCTTGAACTTGCAAAAATTTACAAAACACGTCTTTATCTCTTACATATTGGCACACGCCAAGAACTAGAACTTATCAAACAAGCCAAACAAGATGGAATAGATGTTTTTGCAGAAACGACTCCTCATCATTTGTTGCTCTCAGAAGAGGACTACAAAATATGGGGAACAAAAGTGCAAGTGAACCCTCCTTTGCGCTCAAAGGAAGATAACGACGCTTTGTTTGCTGCCATTGAAGATGGGATCATCGATACCATCGGCTCTGACCATGCACCTCATACTCTTGAAGAAAAGCACAAACCGTACGGACAGGCGCCCTCAGGAATTCCCTCTATTGAACTTATGCTACCACTTTTGCTCAGCACCAATAGAATCTCTCTTACAAAACTTGTAGAACTCATGCGCTCTAACATTGAAAAAATCTTCCGTTTAGCTCCCAATGACGACATTGTCTTAATCAACAAAGAAAAAATACAAACAATTGAAGATTCTAATCTTATAACCAAATGTGGTTGGTCCCCTTACTCAGGACGCACATTAAAAGGATTTCCTGCAATCACGATCATGAGAGGAAAAATTTATGACTTCCGATAATTTCTATCCTTGGTTTCCTCATCTTCCACCTATTTATGACATCA
>DAHVFY010000025.1:14868-18251 GCA_027316765.1 Parachlamydiales bacterium
CGAAGAAAATGCTGCCTTTGGACCTTTTTTTGACCAGACAGTTCCTCTACGAACCTTTCCCCCCGAAAGAGAATGGATCGATTTTTTGGGGGTCAAAGTTGCCTCCCCCATCGGCGTTGCTGCAGGTCCTCTTTTAAATTCAAAATGGATTGCACTTTCTGCAGCTCTTGGATTCGATATCGTCACCTATAAAACGATCCGCAGTAGAGCGCACCCGGCACATCCCCTTCCCAACATGATCTACGTACAAAGAGAAGCAACAAGAGCACGTCAAATTACAACACCTGCCCATGATATTGCACATCTTGGCGTAACGAACTCCTTCGGCATGCCTTCCAAATCGGCAGAATTTCTTATGGAGGATATCCCAAGAGCTGAAGCTTCTTTGCAGCGCGGTCAGGCCATGATCGTCTCGGTCGTTGGGTCCACTCATCACCAAAAATCTTTCCTTGAAGATTTTATCGATGCCGCTCTTCTTGCAAAAAATGCCGGAGCAAAAATTATTGAAGCCAACTTCTCTTGCCCAAACGTCGATAAAACAGCTGGATGTCTTTATATGACATCGGAAACAATTCTAGAAATGGGAAGACAGATTGTACAAGCTGTCCATCCAATTCCCGTTATCATCAAAATGGGCCTTTTTCCTTCTTTACAAGCCATGCGATCCTCCCTTGTCGCAGCGGCAAAAGCCGGATTTCGAGCAATTCATGGGATTAACACCATCAGCAGCGAGGTCATCGACGAAAAAGGAAATCCTGCGCTCGGAAAGACTCGCTTGACCGCCGGCATCTGTGGCGGACAAATCCGAAAAGAAGCCTTGCAATTCATTCAAGATGCAGCAAAAATCAAGAAAGAAGAAAAATTGGATCTTACCATTTTAGGTGTAGGTGGAATCACTTTACCTGAGCACTTCAATCTTTTTTTAGAAAATGGCGCCAATAGTGCCATGACCGCAACGGGAATGATGTGGGACCCTTATTTAGCCACACGCTATCATGCAAAAAGGACAAATCATGCTCAAACAAACATTAATTGAAGACCTTTATCAAATTCAAGCAATCAAATTTGGAAATTTCACATTAAAAAGTGGCGCCAAGTCCCCTATCTATTTCGATCTGCGCCTCATTACTTCTTATCCTCTCATTTTAAAATATATCAGTGATATGCTCTTTGAGAAAATCCAACATCTCAAGTTTGACACCCTCTGCGGCGTACCTTATACAGCAATCCCTATTGCAACAGCTCTTTCCATTAGACACAACCTTCCTATGGTACTCAAGCGCAAAGAAGCAAAAGAACACGGCATGAAAAAAATGGTCGAAGGAGCTTTTACTCCAGGCCAAACCTGCTTGATCATTGAAGATGTGATCACATCAGGAATGAGCATCGAGGAGACAATCCTTAGCTTAAAAGCAGAGGGTCTCCATGTAACAGATATTGCTGTCATCCTCGATCGCCAACAGCGAGGAAGAGAGAAACTAGAAAGTCAAGGTCTAAACGTCCATTCCCTCTTGACCCTCTCCGAAACCCTCGATGCATTAAATGCTTGTGGTCACATTCATCCCGAAATCTTGGAAGAGGTTAAAACATATGCTCAGCTTTAAAGAGCGCGCAAAATTATCAACAAACCCAACGGCCATTCGACTCTTTCATATTATGGAAGAGAAAAAAACAACGCTTGCTGTGGCAAGTGATGTGACACGCTCTGAAGAATTTTTGACACTTGCTGAATGCGTCGGCGATGAGATCTGTGTTTTAAAAACTCATATCGACATCCTTGTTGATTATACCCCTGAAGTAACACAAGAGCTGCGCAAAATTGCAAACAAAAAAAACTTTATCATTTTTGAGGATAGAAAATTTGCCGATATTGGTAATACGGTTGTCATGCAATATGAGGGAGGCATTTATAAAATCGCAGATTGGGCAGATATCATTAATGCGCATATCATCCCGGGCCCTGGCATCATCGAAGGACTAAGTTCCGTCGGACTTCCTCGAAAACACGGGCTGCTGCTGCTTGGAGAGATGAGCTCTAAAGGAACTCTTGCAACAGGCGCCTACACACAAAGGGCTACTGAATTAGCGCTCACTTATAGCGACTATGTAATCGGTTTTATCTCCCTTGGCAAACTCACAGAAGATCCAAGATTTATCCATATGACTCCTGGCATTCAGCTCGAATCAGGAAAAGACAAGCTCGGTCAACAATATCAAACACCTAAAATGGCGGTAGAACGAGGTACAGACATTATTATAGTTGGTAGAGATATCTGCAACGCCGCAGACCCAAAAACCAAAGCGCAACTCTACAAAACACAAGCGTGGGATGCCTATGCAGGACGCAAATAAACCTCTTGTTGCCATCCTCATTTTAAATTGGAACGGTAAAAAAGACACACTAGAATGTCTTCATTCTCTAAAAAACCTTACCTACTCAAATGTAAAAATCATTCTCATTGACAATGGCTCTACAGATGACTCTGTAGAAGCAATTCGCTCAGCATTCCCCGATCTTCAATGCATTGAGGCCGGCGAAAACCTCGGCTTTGCAGGAGGCAACAACCTCGGCATCAAACATGCCCTTAAATACGCACCCGATTATCTCCTACTTCTGAATAACGACACAATCGTTGCACCCGATCTTATCGATGCTTTCCTTAAAAGCACTCCTGATGCAGCAATCCTTGGAGCTAAACTTTATCTTTATAGTAAGCCCGACACCTTTGATCACTTAGGTGGAAAGTGGCAAAAAAAGACAGCATCATTTGAACTCATCGGAAATCGAGTGCTTGATGACGGAGTCTCCTGGGAAAAATCTTTAGAACTCGACTACGCTTGTGGAGCTGCCCTTTTTATTCAACGCGCAGTGATTGAGAGCATTGGACTACTCGAAGCTAAATTTTTCCTTATTTGGGAAGAATCTGATTTTTGTTTCCGCGCAAAAAAAGCGGGGTTCAAAGTCAAACTATGCCCAAACGCAAAAGTATGGCACAAAGTTTCCGCCTCTTTTGTCGGGGGCAAACCCCACTCCACCTATTTTTGGTGGCGAGGACGCCTCTTATGGATTAGTCGCAACTGCTCAAAAAAAGAGAAAAGACACCTTTTTTTAAGAGTCATTCTTCCTGAAATCCTGCATATGTTAAAACTACAACTTATCAAAACTCCTCTTCTGCTTTTTTCTACAAAAAGCAAAAGAGAAGAAAAAAGAAACTATTTGCGCAAGCAACGAGCAGCGCTCGCAGGTGTTAAAGATTACATACTTGGCAACTTCGGAAAAGGCCCCTCATGGCTCTACAAAAACCTACGACCTTGATGTTCAACCGCTCAACAAAATCTAGACAAATCTACACAATCGCATAGATAAATCAGACACGTCAATA
>DAHVFY010000026.1 GCA_027316765.1 Parachlamydiales bacterium
CATAAGAGACATCGACAACACGCCTTTTTTTTTCGCTGATAGTTCCAATTGTGACCATGCGGCTGTTGTCTCCGTAGTAGCCGTCCAAGATGCAAGCAACATCAATATTGAGGATATCTCCCTCTTGCAGCGGGCGATTATCGGGTATGCCATGGCAGATGACTTCGTTGAGTGAGGTGCAAATACTGCCTGGGAAAGGAGGAGCGCCGTAACCGAGAGAAGCGGGGATAGCTCCTGCTTCTTTGTGTAACTTGTGTGCAAAGGCATCTAATTCTGCCGTAGTGACGCCTTGTACCGCTTTTTTGCATGTCTCATCAAGAATGTAAGCTGCAAGCGTACAAGCGCGTCTGATCCCCGCAATCTGTTCTGCAGTCTTTAAGAGGATTCCATATTTTTTTTTGTAGGTTTGCCCAAGGGAATCTGCTTTTTCTTCAACGGGTGGAACGGGATAGTGGCATTTTTTCCATTTTTGTCCGCTGCCGCACCAACAGGGATCATTGCGTGTAATCATTTGACCTCACATCGAGATGAAGTCGCTGAGTATACCTTAAGAGAGTTGTTGCGGACAATGATAAAAAACCTGAAAGAGGGTAAGTCCATGAGCTGGAGCTGTAATGCCAGCAGATTTGCGATCGCGGCTTGCTAAAATGGCAGGAATTTTATCTATAGAAATTTTTCCACAGCCGACATACACAAGTGTGCCGACGATGTTACGCACCATTTTATAGAGAAAGTGGTTTCCCTTTACTGCGATACGGATTCTTTTTTCTGAAAGGAGAGAAATTTCAATACTTGTAATTTTACGTATGGCGTGGGCGACAGGTTCGTTGGAGAAGGCAGAGAAGTCATGCTCTCCGATCAGATAATTTGCAGCATTACGCATCGCTTCTAGATTGAGGGGATGCGGAACATGCCAAGAGAACTTTCTATGAAGAGGGTGGTCTGCAGAATGGTTGTAGATATGGTAATGATATTCTTTGCCAAGAGCATCAAGCGTTGGATGAAAAGAGGTCTCAACATTTTCAAGAGAAAGAATTGAAATGTCGTCAGGCAAAAAGGAGTTAAGTCCCAGACGAAGTTGAAAAAGATTGGGGATATAGGGGAGTGTGAAGTTGACAATTTGTCCTTCAGCGTGAACACCTGCGTCTGTACGGCTTGCGGCCTGTAATAAAATGGGAATACGAAAAATTTGAAAAAGTGCTTTTTCAAGAGCTTCTTCAATGCTTGGACCCATTTTTGTTTTTTGCCAGCCGAGATAAGAGGTGCCTTCATAGGCTAAGGTTAACTTAAGATTTATTGTTGAGATAAAAGGTGATGCCATGAAGGAACATTTGCACGGAGATTAAGGTAAGAATGAGTCCCATTAGGCGTTCGCAGGCAATGATGCCACGCGTACCCAAAAGCTTTTTAATGAAAAGAGAAGACAGGAGAATGAGCGTTGAAATTGCCCAGGCGATAATAATACCTGTGACGCTTGTCAAGGTGCTTTCTTGCTTGGAATAGATCATGACCGCTGCTAAAATCGCAGGACCTGCAACAAGAGGAACTGCTAAAGGGACGATGAGGGGTTCTTTCTCTTTTTTATGATGGGTCTCTAGGTCGTTTTCTGTTGGAAAAATCATTTTAATCGCAATTAAAAAGAGGATAAGACCTCCTGAAATCATGACGGCATCTTGTGTGACGCCAAGTGCTGTTAGAAGAATGTCTCCAAGAAAATAAAAGGCTACGATGATGATTAAGGCGATAACAAGTTCTCTAAAAATAATTGCGCGTTGCCTTTTAGGGTCGATATCTTTGAGGATGGAAATAAAAATAGGAACGTTGCCGATCGGGTCCATTAAGATAAATAATGAAAAAGCGATTTTAAAAATTGCGTCTAAACTTTCCATGAGAGTCATTCTACCTGATAGGATGTTTTAATGGGACAGGTTCTTAAGCTCAGATTCGAGTTGAATCGTCCTCCATAGATTTTTCATAGTTTTTTTTTGCTTCTCTGTCAAGAGGGATAGAATAAGAAAGCAATCTTTGTTTTTTGCAAATGCGGCTTGAGTCCAATTAGCGGAACCGATGATGAGTGTGGATTCATCGATGTATGCCCATTTATGGTGTAGGAGTTGATGGCCTTGACTGCAGTAAATAGGGATGTCGGCATCAACGAGCTTTTGGATCGTTTTTTGACTAGCTCCTCGTTCAGTAAAAAAGTCAACTGCGACCTCAACTCGAACTCCTCTTTCTTTAGCGTTAATAAGAGCTTTAGTAAGGAGAGGATGTGTAATTGTAAAAATTGCGATTTGGATTTTTTCTTTAGCCGTATCGATGGTGTTAATTAATTTTTTTATTGCGTCCCCTTTAAGATCGGGGAGTAGAAAGAGTTCGGCTTTTTGATCTTGAATGTAAAAGGTAAAATGGTTGTCTTTGACTTCTTGTTCGAGAAAGCAGGCGAGCTCAGGATGAAAAAAACCGAGGGTAAGATTGTCATGAAACCGCATTGACTGTGTTGTCATATTAGCAGATCCTAGAAAGACAAGAGAGTGATCGATGACAACAATTTTGCGGTGCATGAGGCCTTTTCCGCTACTTGGTGTGCCTCCGATAGGTTTAAGATTGGGCGAAGCACTTTTGTCGTAGAGAATTTTTAACACAATCTTGGAATTCATGGATTTTTTGAGAATTTTCAGGATATCCGGATCTGTGAGCGCATACATCTCTAATGTGATCGAGTTTGTTGCTTCTTTTAGAGCTCGACAAAGGGTTAGCTTTAAATCTTGTCGTTGTTGATTGGAGTAGAAAATAACCGGGTTACTTTCTGAGGGAAGGGTGTGGGTTGTCGCCGCATGGATCAACCATAGATAAAAAGCGGCGACGACTAAAAGAGAAAAGAAATTTTTATACTTTTTCACCTGAAGCGCGCAGTTCGCGGACAATTGTAGAAAGACCTACTTTGTCAATAGTACGCATAGCGCTTGTGGAGAGACGGATCGTAATGAAACGGTTTTCATCAGCGAACCAAAAGCGTTTTTTTACGAGGTTAGGAAGAAATCTTCGACGTTTAATTCCTGTAACTTTTAGGCCGATTCCCTTTTTCTTTTTTGCAATACCGCGAATTGTGTATCTGTTGCCTGTGACAGGGACTTTTCCGGTAACTTGACAGCGTTTGGACATAACAACACTCCTTATGGGGCCCAATGGTATCATCTTGTTTCTTATTGAACAACAATTTTTGTATCGTTAAATTTAAGTTTTACAATGAAGGTGGATGTGGAAGAGTTGTTTGCAGATTTTGTTGTCATTGGGTCGGGTCCTGCCGGCCAGAAGGCAGCAATTCAGGCGGCTAAACTTGGAAAGAGTGTCGTGGTGATAGAAAGAGATGCTCATCCCGGAGGGGCATGCCTTAACTCGGGAACGATTCCCTCTAAGTCTCTTCGAGAAGCAATTCTTGACCTTACCGATTTTTATAAGAGAAGCTTTTATGGACAACAGCCTCTTGAAAGACAGGTGTCTATTAATGATTTGAACTATCGCTTGCATAAGGTTCTTGATGAGCAAAGAAAAATTTTGTTAAAGCAGTTTGAAAAAAATGGAATTCGTTTGATCAAAGGGGTCGCGCGTTTTGAAGATAGACATCAGATTCTTGTCCTTGATGAGGAATCTCGTATTTTGTATCAAGTCAAAGGAGAATTTTTCTTAATCGCGACCGGTTCTAAACCTCGCAATCCGATTAACGTCCCTTTCGATGACCAAAAAGTGTTGGATTCAACTCGACTTTTGTCAATTGATTATGTTCCCAAGACGATGATTGTTTTGGGAGGGGGAATCATTGGATCTGAGTATGCAAGCTTTTTTGCTGCACTTGGCACTGAAGTGACGGTTATTGATAAAAAGGATCATCTTCTTCCTTTACTTGATGCAGAGATTGGAATGCATTTGCAAAAGGCTTTGGCAACAATTGGACTCACATTTATTGGGAATAAAGAGCCTGAGGTGATTGTGCGCGTCGGTAATCAAGTGGAAGTGACATTTAAGGATGGAGAGAAACTGCATACGGATACACTTCTTTATGCTCTTGGACGGCTGGCAAATGTTGATCATCTACATATTGATAATGCGGGCATCGCTCTTGATAAATTAGGTTACATCCCCGTTAATGCACTTTTTCAAACTCCTGTTTCGAATATTTATGCAGCAGGAGATGTTATTGGAACTCCATCGCTTGCTTCGACAAGTATGGAGCAGGGAAGGCTTGCTGCAAGGCATGCTTTTGGCGCGCAAACACATCATTTTCCCGACTTTTATCCAATCGGGATTTATACGATTCCAGAAATCTCTTCATGTGGCTATACTGAAGATCAGCTTAAAGCACTTGGATTTCGTTATGAGGTAGGTAGAGCCTATTATTATGAGATCGCGCGTAATCAGATTGTCGGCAACGACCCTGGAATGTTTAAAATTCTTTTTCACGCAGAAACACTCGAAATTCTCGGCATTCATATTATTGGTCGCGCTGCAACAGAAGTGATTCACATCGGACAAGTCGCAATGAGTTTTAAAGCGCGTATTGATTATTTTATTGATCAAGTATTTAACTATCCAACCTACGCGGAAGGGTATAGAATCGCGGCGCTTAATGGTATTAACAAAGTCAAGCACAAAAGGTAACGTATTGTATGCAAGAACCGTCTATAGAAGAGCTAGGCTCTACTCGTTCTAAAAGAGATCGATTTTTTTCTTCTTCGGCTGCGCGCTTATTTTTTCTTTTTCTTCTTGTTGCGGATGTTCTTTGGACTTTCTACAATGTACTTCTTCTTGCTGTTGTTGGGCTTTCTTTTCTTATTTCGGGATGTAAACTTGAACGAGGAAAACCGTTTCTTTTAAAGACGTGGATCTCTTTTAAACGCTCTCTTGTCTGCGGCATTTCTTTGATGATTGCGCTGATTAGTCCTTCATTTGGAATTTTGATTGCTTGTACTTATTTTTTAACCTATGACCCTTCAGGCATTGAAGAGGTAGTTCCCTCCTCGTTGCGTGCTCAATTTAAAGAGTTTTTCCAAGAGTAATATGCGGCGTAGGCTTTTTTTCTAGACTCAGTTGCGCCGTTGCTCCTTCCTTGATTTTTCCTTGTAAAATTGCAGTTGAAAGTAAGTTAACGACCTCATGCTGGATGAGTCGCTTAAGCGGACGCGCTCCAAAGAAGGGATCGTATCCCTTTTCTGCAAGATAATCGATGAGATCGTCATTCCACTTTAAGTGGATGTTTTTCTCTATGAGACGCTCTGTGACTTTTTTGATTTGGATGAGAACAATTTGTCCCATATCTTTTTGTTGCAAAGGAAGAAAAGGGAGAATTTCATCAAGGCGATTGATAAATTCGGGGCGGAAATGATTTTCAATGGAGGGTTTTATAATGTTTAAAATCGCTTCTTTGGTCCACTGCTGACCTTGAGCTCTTAGGCCCTCAATGAGCTGTTCGGAACCAATATTTGATGTCATAATAAATAAAGCGTTCTTGCAGTTAACGGTGCGTCCTTTGCTATCCGTAAGCCGTCCATCATCAAAAATTTGCAGTAGGATATTGAAAACGTCATGATGCGCTTTTTCAATTTCATCGAGGAGCACAACGGAATAAGGTCGTCGACGCAAAGCTTCTGTCAGTTGCCCTCCCTCCTCATAACCGACATACCCTGGGGGAGAACCGATGAGTTTGGAGACGGTATGTTTTTCCATGTATTCTGACATGTCAATACGAATAATCGCTTCTTCATCATTAAAGAGTTGATCTGCAAGTGCCTTAGCAAGTTCTGTTTTTCCAACACCTGTCGGACCGACGAAGAGAAAAACTCCAATGGGTCTTGCTGGATCACTTAACCCCGCACGCGATCTACGGATCGCTTCACTTACAGCTTGGACTGCAAAATCTTGACCTACCACGCGCTTTTCTAAGGTAGATTCTAAATGTAAGAGTCGTTCTGCTTCTTTTTCTAGCATCTTGTCAACCGGAATGCCTGTCCATTTTGAAACGATATGTGCAATAAGGGATTCATCGACTTCTTCTTGAAGCAGTCGATGATCTTGAGCTTTTAGAGTTTTTTGTTCCTCCTCAATCTCTTTTTTAACTTTAGGCAGTAAACTATAGCGAATTTCCGCAACTTTATTGAAATCAGAGGCCCGTTCTGCTTCTTCTTCTTGAAAGCGTAAATTTTCCAGTTGATTTTTCTTTTCTTTTAATGCCTCAATCATCTTTTTTTCTTGATTCCAGCGTTCGCGTAGTACGGAGAGCTCTTCTTTTAGTTTTGCAATCTGTTTTTCTAGTTTTTGACTTTCTTCGAGTGCATTTGGCGTTTCTTCCCTTTTTAGAGCTTCTAACTTGACGAGCATTCCACTTAACTCTCGTTCTTTTGTGTCAATTGGCAGGGGAAGGCTTCCGAGTTGAAGACGGATCATACTCGCGGCTTCATCGATTAGATCGATCGCTTTATCGGGAAGAAATCGGTCTGTGATGTAGCGCGAAGAAAGCTGCACAGCAGCGTGTAGCGCACCTTCTGTGATGCGGACGCCGTGAAAGATTTCATAGCGCTCTCGGAGACCGCGTAAAATTGCGATGGCATCTTCTTGAGAGGGTTCTTGAACAAGAACCGGTTGAAAACGACGCTCGAGAGCTGCATCTTTTTCGATATGTTTTTGGTACTCATTTAGCGTTGTGGCTCCAATGCAGTGTAATGTACCTCGAGCAAGAGCTGGTTTTAAGAGATTGGCTGCATCCATTGCACCCTCTGAAGCACCTGCTCCAACAAGTGTATGCACCTCATCGATGAAAAGAATAATTTTTCCTTCATTTTTTTCGACGTCTTTTAAAATTCCCTTGAGCCGTTCTTCAAATTCTCCTCGGTACTTAGTACCGGCAATGAGACTGCCCATATCGAGTGCAAAAAGTTGTTTGTTTTTTAGAGAATCGGGAACATCACCTTGAATAATTCTAAGCGCTAATCCTTCAGCGATTGCTGTTTTTCCAACTCCTGGCTCTCCAATGAGTAGAGGATTGTTTTTCGTTCGACGACTGAGTACTTGCATCGTGCGTCTAATCTCTTCATCTCGTCCAATGACAGGATCGAGTTTGCCATCTTTTGCAAGTGCAGTTAGATTTTTGCAGTATTTATCTAAGGTGTTTAACCCAGCTTCTGCAGTAGGTGAGTCAACATGGGCTCCTCCCCGGATTTGTTTGATTTTTTCTTCTACTTCTTTATTTGATAGACCTGACCCTCTTTTCCAAGAAGCAAACGGCTCGCTGCTATCTTGCCAGAAAGCGAAGAGAAGATGATCGCTGCTGATGTAGGTATCTCCCCATTTTTTTGCAATTTTCTCGGCATCTGCAATGAGAGTTTGAAGGTGCGGTGAGGTTGTAGGCCTTTGCGCTGCGGCTGAAAAAGTAGGGATTTTTTCTAGATGTTTTTCTAGGGCTTCTATGAGCGTTTTTGGATTTAAGTTAACGGAGGTTGCAAATGTTTGAAAGTAACCTTGCGGATCTGACAAAAAAGCGAGGAGTAAATGGTTTTCAGTGAGCTGCGTGTGATTGTGTTCTTCTGCGTAGAGGAATGCTTCTTCGATTGCTGTTGTGACAGCTTCTGTGAATTGTGGCGCCATAGTATCACCTCAAAGTTCGTGCACTTCAAGATTAGTCCTTCGCTCTCGAAAAGTCAATAGTCGATTATTTGGGGGCGGGTGCTGGTGTCGGTGCCGGTGGAGTTTTTGGCTTAGGAGGCGGGGCAAGTTTTGCTTTTACAGAAGTTCCAGTATTTGTGTTGGTGATGAGAAAAGGGTAATTGGTGTCTCCGCTTGGTTTCACTGTCAAAGGAAAGGGGGTGATCCAAAATGCGGTGAGCTCTGAGTCATCGGGGGAGATATCGTAAAGAGAGCCATCTGAAAGACGAATCTGTTTTCCTTCGTTAATGTTCTCTGAAAGATAAAGAGAGTTAGAACTTTTTGCAGCTGGAGGAGGTGTTGTAACTTTTGGTGTGAAATTTTCATCGATCCACAACTCAAGCTCCATTTTTTGCTCTTTTGTCATTGTGCTCACACCTGTTTTGAGTTTTTCGTCTTCAGACATCATTTGATCGAGATCAACAGCGCCAAAAGCAGATACTGTGGCAACAAAGGATAATAAAACTAATTTCATCATGGTTCTTGTATAAGAGTTTTTAATTTTTGATGCAAGAAATTTATGGAAAGTAGGTGCTGCAAGCCTGGGTATATGAGGCTTTGAACTTATCGTCTTTCGAAGACTGGATTGTATTAAAGAGAAGGTCTTTTTCTTCGGGGGACATGAAAGTTATACGGTTTCTATAGTAGTTGGCAAAAGTATTTTCGCATACACCGTTTTTCAGTTCTTCTGGAGATAATTCAATCTTATTATTGTTAATAAGATTGTAGATGCCTTTAATAATGTGCATTTTAGCATGCACTCTGTGACTTAATTCACGAATGAATTGTGTTGTAATTATTGGTTTGTAGATGTTTGGTTTTGAGAATATTTTCATATTTTCCCATGAATCAATAATTAGCATTAAAAACGTTAATTTATTAGAGTCGTTAAAAGTAGGTAGAATGTCTAAAAGGGGTTCAGGGTATCCGCATTCTGCCAGCCGCATACCTTCATCTAAAAGTTTGTTGGTTAAATCTTCTAATTTTGCTCCCATTGCATCGGTCTCTTCAACATTCTGTGACTGTTGCAATTCGATGATTTCTACCTCTTTTTTAAGCATATGGATGGTTTTATAAACATCTATGAGTTCTAGAAATAGGGTAGAGGGGGAGAGCCAATGTTGACGGTTAGATTTTATTTCTGAAGCAATCGTGGGAAAATATAGGGTAATATAAAACACTACTTTATTAAGTGTTAGATACTGAAATAATTCATCTTTTTTATCGAAGAGTTGTCTCAAAGAGGTTATGTCTTTGTTCACATATGCATAGTTGATCGCTTTTTGAAGATCGCATTTTTCTGACTCATAGCTCAAAAGATAAAAATTGCATTGTAAGTGTTGCTGATTTTTTTCTAGGTATTTTTGGTGAAGTAAGAAGGAAGCGTCTGCTTTATTTATGATGAATTCATCAAATTGGCGGAGTTCGTGGTTGACAAGGATTCCCATGTTTTTGAGTATGATGATCCTAAATAGAGTACATACTCTGGTTACAACTTCTTGAGATTTTGGGTCTAACTTTTGGAATATGCACCATAGCATTTCATTTGGTAAAGTGCATAAACTGTAATTATTAATATCTATATTATTCATAAAATTCGTTAATTGTGATGATGTTCGATGAATTATTGCAAATAAAAATGTTATTCTGCAATGAAAAATGCTGACTGCTTAACAATGAGGTCCGTGTCGGGAGAGAGGCAACGGAGCTCGTGACGAAGCTCTGTAAGGGCTTTGGGATTGTGCTCGCGTTTTTGAACAAGGGTTTCAACATTTTTAAGATGCTGCCACGCCCTGTTGTAGTCAAAGCGATGAAGCGCAATGACGGAGAGGTAGTATTCAACAGTAGAGTCTTCTTTATCAAGATGATGGTATTTTTCTAACATTTCTTGAGCCTCAAGAAGACGTCCGAGTTGAAGCCATGTCGTGGCAAGTTGGAGAAGGCCTGCACGAAATTTGGGATATTTCTTAAGGATTTTTTGTAACTGCGCTTGTTTTTCTAGAATGGAGATGCGTGTTTCATTCACAGGAAGAAAAATGGCCTTGATGCCTTCTGCATCTGTTCTTCCCGAAAGGTAATCGTCTGGCATCGTCTCGGCAGAAACGGAATAGTCGAAAGTATAATGTTGCACGTTTTTTAGGAATTTTTTCCCTTCTGAGATTTTTCCGGTGAAAACATAGATAAATCCTTGCAGGAGATCGAGAAGAGGATCATTTGGTAGGAATGGGCGTGCTTTATCATAGAGGGCGGCAGCTTTTGCAAAATCTGCTTTGCTAATATAGACAGAAGCTTCGTTGACAAAGGCGCACCCGATGACTTCCTTGAGCTGTCTTTGTTCAAGTTTGCGCGTATTGATGCCAAGATAGATTTCATTAGGAAGATGGATGCCGCGTGCTGTTGTTTCAATGTTGATTAATGTGTCTTCATTTCTGTACCTAACATAGATGTGGCCTGGCGGGGTAATGATCTCTAAAGGGAGATCGAGGCGTTGAGCAAGCGCTAGATAGAGGATGGAAACGCCTAAGCAGACCCCTTGTCTACTATCCAAGACGGAAGGGATGAAGGTATAAAGATCGATATCTTGGGCATAGAGAGAATGCGGAGGAAAGCGAAATTGCATTTCTTCAAAAATGAAGCGATTGATCGCTTGAATTTTTTCTTCAGGCGTTGGAGTGGTGCTAAGACGCGCGAGGATTTGTAGAGCAATTAGATCGAGATTGGCTTCATACTGCCTGATCGCTTCATGATCTTCTAATTGATAGAGAAGAAGTCCTCTTGCGAGATCAATCTCTTCCGAGGGAAGAGCCAGGATTTCTTCTTTTTCCCATGTGTGAGCTCCCTTAAGCTGTCTATTGGATAATTTGGAAGCAAGATTGTTGATGGCTTCTAACTCCTCTTCTTTGAGAGGGATTGGTGTTTCAAAGGGTTGGCGTGTGACCATCGAGATGATTGCTTGCACATCGAATTTGGGTAGATTTTGTAGTGTCACAGTGCTTTCTTTGCCACTTAAGAGCTTCCATGCATGATCAAGTGCTTTTTTTCCCTCCGGCGTATCGGGATAGAGTTCATAAAAGGCAAAATGTTCGGCTACGGAGTAGGGGTCTAGACTATGAAAGAGTGCTGAAGAGCTGCTTAAAAGTAAAAAAATGCCGAGAAGGTTAATCATGAATTTTTCTCATAAACTCTATGAGTGCCAAGTTGTTTTGTAATTTTTCAACGCTTGGACGGAATCGGTAAGACCAGTTTTCGGTAAGAATTTTTCCCGGAATATTAATCCGTTCTTCTTCAGGATTTGCGGAGACAAGCTCAGGAAAGTAGGCAAGATATTCTTGAAGAGGATTGATGTGAAATAAGCTGCTTGTGTGGTGACTATCGAAGAGAATTTCTTTTCTTTGTTCTTTTGTAAGGGTAGGGGTGTAATTCCACTGTTTAAATTGTGCAAAAACCTGTGCTTCTTGTGGCATTTCTTTCCACCATAGGGCAAGCGGTTGAGAGTCGTGAGTGGAGACAGTTGTCAGGCTGATGGGGTTATATTCATTAATGGGGATAAATCTTGAATCTTCTTTCCATTTTCTCTCCCAACGCATCACTTTTGTTCCGCAGATTCCTAGATTTAGCAAGGTTGTATGCGTGCTCTCGGGGATTGTTCCCAAATCTTCTCCAATTGGCAGTAAAGATGGTGCTGCGTGGATCATCATCCTTAACAATTTTTCACCTTGAGGTGCCCAGAGAGATTCATCTTCTGGAATGAATTTTCCATTCCACGGTTTTTCTCCTTTGGGAATTGCCCAGATGCGAAAGAAGCCGACGACGTGATCGATTCTATAGAGATGGAAAAAGCTTTCTGCACAAGAAAGACGCCTTTTCCACCACTCATAATGACGTTTTTCTATTTCATCCCATTTGTAGATAGGAAAGCCCCAGTTTTGTCCCTCTTGAATATATCTGTCAGGAGGTGCCCCGCTTTCCATAGAGAGATCAAAAATAGAACCATCATGCCATACATCAGCACTATCTGGGCTAATCAGAATGGGGATATCTCCCATGAGTTTCACATTTTTTTCTGTTGCATATTTTTTTACAGAAATGAGCTGCTGAAATAAAAGATATTGTAAGACGATGTGAAAGCAAAGCTCTTCCCATTTTTCTTGAACAAGAAGTGCGTATTCTTTTTTATCGGGAGTTTTAAATTCTTGGGCCCACTCTTGCCACGGTTCCCACTTAAAGGTATCTTTTAATGTTTTAAAGAGTGCGTAGGGCTCTAGCCAGGTATGGTCTGCTACAAATTTCAAGAAGTCTGGATCCTTGACGATGACGGTTCCTACCTTTTCAAAATATTGCGTAAGCCATTCTGTTTTTTTTCTTAAGACGGTTTTATAGTCAACACGTGGTGTGGAATTGAGTGATTTAAAAGAGCTGAGTTTAAGAGCAAGCTCTGGATATTCTTTTAGGTAGGGGAGGGCTTCCAAAGAGAGATAAATGGGATTTAAGGCGCAGGAGGAAATGGCGTTATAAGGGCTACAGTCGCTTCCCGAATCATTCAGAGGAAGAAGTTGGATGATATCCATTCCAATTGAATAGACCCAGTCAATTAGAGGGATTAGATCAAGGAGCTCTCCAATGCCGCAACTGGCCTCCGTATGTAGACTGGATAAAGGTACGCTAATTCCGTGGTGCGACTCAACGCCGATTCGCTTCCATTGTTTAGCTGTGGGTCCTGTTAAAAGAGTCATAATTGAAAAGCCGATTTATTGTAGTTGGAGGAGACTTCTAAAAGAAGCGCTGGGTTTCCTCTTTCGACTGCTTGTTTTACGCGTTTTGCACGGTCGATAAATTGCGCTAAAATATCGGCGAAATTGTTCGCATTTTGATTTTCCAAGGTGACGTATTGAAAAAGGGCTAGCTTATTTTTTTCTTCGGAATATCCATATGTTCCAATACGAGGAAAGATTCCATTAGCTTTAAGCGACTCTTTTAGAACATTTTCTCTGAATTTGCCCGGAGGAATCTCGACACAATAACACGCAATGAGTACTCTTTCTTTAGAAGCATCATATTCTAATTGCACTTCCAGTTCTTCGTTGATGCTTAGGCGGCATTTCTGATTTTCCGAGTAAAGAGGAAGTTCGAGAATATCGCCAAGGTCATAAAGTAATTGTTGAAAACGATCCATATTCCCTACTTTTTATCTTTCTCTTCTTTTTCCTCTTCTTCTGCTTTTTCTTCCATCTCTTCTTCTAATTCTGCTAAAGCATCGATGAATGCGAGAAGGATATCTTGTCGATGTTGTTCTGATTTGAACAATCTAGGAGCGACCTGTCTTACGGCATCGCGCATCTGAGTTCCTAAGATAATTTGAGCCAGAAGTTCATCGGAAATTCCAAGAATAACACCAAAATGACGTACTTTTTCAGCAGAAGGGTATCTTTCTTGTAAAAATTTGATAAATAGGCGTGCTAGGACCTCGTACGTGATGCGTTGTGGATAAGGGAGATCGTCCTTTTCAAAGCTTTGAAAAATAAGGCGCATGCGGCTACGAAAGAAACGATAGACACCGAGGATAGCTTGTAAAGATCTGGTGTCTGTGAAGAGTCTGTGCAATTCAGCCCTTCCAATCGAGGGGCCTTTTGCTTTTAAATCAGCTCCAAGAGAATGTAGTAGAAATGCAATGACAGAGCGCATTCTGTCAAAGGGATATTTTTGCGAGAGTTCCTCAAAAAGGGTGAGCGCATCGCGGGGATTTCCTGTAATATCTCTATACATATCGCGCAAAGCTGTGGGAGAGTCTACTCCTAGTTTAGCGTAGGCTTGAGCTGCTTCATTAATATTTCTTCCCGCAATGATTTGTCTTGCATGCCGTTCATTTAAAGACTCTTTTGCTTCTTTCAGTTTGGTTGCAAGATCTCCCTCGATTGTGGTATCGATGAGAAAATCAAGAGCTTCATCAGCAAGAGTGTAGTCGTTAAAAGCTTCAAGAACTTTTTGCAGGATTTCTTCTTTACTATCTTTTGCTGTAATACGCGCACGCAGATCAAGTAGACGACGGGCTTCAAGCTCTTGATTTTTTTTTTGGTAGTTCATCGAAAATTCTTCGACTTGCTTAACCGAGAGAACTTCAGCGTTTTCTTGTTCTTCAGAAAGTTGCTCTCTTCTGCCTACTTTGGCTTCAAGAGCTTGAAATTTGCGCGCGATTTTGGCTGGGGTGAAGTCAACATGCGGGACAAATTCTTCCTGCGCTGTTATTTGAGCTGCTGCAAGTTTTCCTTCAGCTTGCGCTCTTGCAACTTTTTGCGCTTTGAGTTGAGCACCCTCAGAGGGACTGACGGCGTGTATAGATAAGTCTTCAGGTGTTGACATAGTTACCTATTTTTTAAGACAGTTGTACCCTTCCTAGAGGTTGAATGCGAATTTCCGGAACAACTTCTTGGTATGAAACAACAGCAATATCGGGGAATTCTCCTTCGATAAGTTTACGTGCAAAGCGACGCACGTCGATCGCGGTGAGCATGACAGGAGGTTGTCCTCCAACAGGTGTCGGTACGATGACAGAGCGCATCGCCTGTAAGATGAGCTGGACTGAGTCGGGGTCAAGTGCTAGGTAAGAGCCGGCAGATGTTTGTTTGATAGCGCCGCGGATCATATCTTCAATTTCAGGATCGAGCAGATAGACAGAAAGGATGGATTGCCCTTGAGAGTATTTGTAACTAATATAACGTTTTAAAGAAGATCTGACATATTCAGTTAAAAGGACAGTATCTTTTTCTGTTTGCGCCCATTCGCTAAGAGCCTCTAAAATTGTTCGCAGATCTTTAATTGAAATTTGTTCTTGAACAAGGCGGCGGAAAATTTCGGTGAGTTTTTGTAGTGGCACAAGACGTGTTACTTCTTTAACGAGATCGGGAAATGATTTTTCTACGAATTCGAGAATGCCTCGCACTTCTTGAATGCCGATGAAGTCGCTTGCATGATGTCGATAAAAGTAGGACAGGTGCAAAATCATGACCTCAAGCGGTCGCCAAAACTTAATACCAGCTTTTTGCAAGATATCAATGTATTTGCCATCGACCCAGACAGAGGGTTGTCCCAGTGTGTTTTTGGATGTTGTAAAAGGAAGGTTGTAACGGCGCAGCGTATCGGAAGTCTCATTAGTCAGAAGGGATCCCTCGTAGATCTTGCCGCGCACAATGGGAACTTCATTTAGAAAGATAGAATACTCATCCGTTTCAAGAGTGGGGGAGTCTGTACGCACATGAACGCCTGGAAAACGCACACCGAGATCTTGATAAAGCGCATGACGCATTTTAGGAACCATTTCTTCGACAAAAGTAACGCCGTGTCGCTCTTTTTTAATTAATTCGGAAAGATTTTTTCCAACTTCCAAAATAACCGGAAGGGTTAGAGAGTATTCATCACCTGCACCTCGAATAACAGAGTGACCTTCAACCTCTGTACCCATTGATGTTGGTGCAAGGCCTCCAGTGCCTGTCTTTGCCATCCCTTTTTTTGCGCTGTACCAAGAGCTAAAGCCAAATCCGGCAGCAGCCATTGCAAGGATAATAAAGATAAGAGAAGGGAAGCCTTTAATAAATGCCATGCTAAAGAGAACAATCGAAGCGAGCATGATCGCTTTAGGTTGTCCAAGAAGCTGAGAGGAGATCTCACGGCCAAGGTTATTCTTATCGCTTGATACTCGCGTCGTGATGATACCGGCTGTCATTGAGATTAAAAGAGAGGGGATCTGAGTGACAAGACCGCCGCCAATAGAAAGAAGTGTATACAGGTGAGCTGCATCTAGGGCGCTCATTCCGCGCATTGCCATACCAATGATAAGGCCCCCGATGATGTTGATCACTGCAATCACGATACCTGCGATCACGTCCCCCTTTACGAATTTCATGGCACCATCCATGGCTCCATAAAGTTGGTTCTCTTTCGCAAGGGCAAGACGCAAGTCTCGAGCTTGGTTGGCATCGATAAGACCGCTGCGCATATCGGCATCGATACTCATTTGCTTACCGGGCATCGCGTCCAAGGTAAAGCGGGCGGCGACTTCAGCAACCCTTTCGGCACCTTTAGTTACAACGATAAATTGAACGATCGTAATGATTAAAAAGACGATTGCCCCGACGACAAAGTTTCCTCCAACGACGAAGTTTCCAAAGGCAAAAATAATATGTCCCGCATAACCATTTAACAGAATTTGTCTTGTTGCTGCAATTTCGATTCCCAACCTGAAAAGAGTGGTGATGAGAAGGACAGAAGGGAAGATGGAAAGGTGAACTGCCTTCGGAATGTAGAGGGCCACCATTAAAAGACATACGGAAACGGTGAGGTTAATTGCGATGAGATTATCAAGAAATCCAGGAGATACCGGAATAATGATCATCATGATGATGGTGATGACAAAAAACGCGAGTAACACGTCACTTGACCGACCAATCAGATTGAGGATCTTGTCTCCTCCCAAAGCTCTCGATAATGTTTGGTAAAATTTATTCATTTAAATAACTCCCCGGTCTCAGGTTCCGGTTGTTCAAGTTGCTCTAGCCATTTGAGGACCTCTGCCACGGCTTGATAGGTTTCCTCAGGTATATAATCGCCAATTTTCCCTTTTTGGAACAGCGTGTGTGCAAGAGGAACATTGCGCATGATTGGAACATTGTGCTCCATTGCAATTTTAATAATCATGTCGGCAACGATGTCGCGCCCCATGGTTACAATTTTTGGTGCGGGTTCTTCTTTTTCGTCGTATTCCACAGCAATGGCTAGATGTGTTGGATTCGTAATAACGGCTTTTGCTCTTTTTGTCGCAGAAGGACCCTCTTGGTAAGCAATTTCTTGAGCAATTTGTCTGCGGCGACTTTTAATATGAGGATCTCCTTCAGTATCCTTATGCTCTTGTTTGACTTCAAATTTTTCCATTTTCATTTCTTTTGCAAAATTTTTCTTTTGAAAAATTAAGTCAAAAATCGCAATCGCAATAAAAAAAATTCCTACGCGAATGATGACCTTAAGGAGAAAGTCACTAAAGACGATAGCACTTCCGATTATAGGTATTCCAGCCGTAGACACAATTTCAGGGATACTGTTGTAAACAACACTATAAATTAAAGCAAAAGCGCCGCTGATTTTAAAAATAGATTTTAATAGTTCAAATGCTGTTTTAAATTTGAATATATTTTTTATGTTGGTAACAGGATTCAGTCGTTTTACGTCAGGCTTAATAGCTTCTAGAGCAAAGAGAGGGCCAACGACAACCACATTGCAAAGAAGACCTGTAATTACTGTGAGGATAAGTACAGGCAAGCTGCATTGCATGATTACATACAGTGATTGTCCAACATATCCTGCAGCACTTCGTTGCAAGTCAATATTGCCGCTGATTGAACGAAAGATAAAGATCATGTAACTTGCAAGCAGATTATAAAGATAGCCCGAAAGCACAATAACAGAGGCTATTGACACGATAAATGTAAACGCTGAAGGAAAATCTTGCGCCTTGGCAACCTGTCCCTTCTTACGCGCATCCCGAATCTTCTTTGGAGTCGCCTTTTCTGTCTTTTCTGCCATGTTTGCACTCTATATGAGCTCTTGTACCCTCGTCAAGAATTAATACGTTATAGATTTTGATTACCATTCTTCCAGGGGACCTGCAGTAGCTTACGAGAAAGTTCTTATAAAGTCAATAAGAGAGCCGTATAAAACAGATGGCTAAGCTGTGCTTTTTTCCCGGTCTGAGAGGGAGATTAGGATTTATATAGGTAAAAAGTGGGTTTTTTTGGCTCTTTTGCGTTGCAAGCTTGGTAACAGGTGGTGAACTGCTGCGCAAGTTTCTGAACTGCTGCAATGATATTTTTATCAGATGCGTCTTCTGTAAAAACACTTCTTTCCCAAATGTAAGATAAATAATCGACATTTGATTTTTTAATTGTTGTCATCGCTTCTATCGCAAGTGATGTTTTTGTGATGGAGACATTTTTGTTCCCGGAAATTGTGATATCTTCAATATTGATGGCAAGAAAGGCTTCCGCAAGGGCTAGGCCTGTAAGGTTATTCATCTTTAATTCCTGGACTTCTCCAAGCTTTCCAAATTCAGTTTTTAAGATTTGATAAGTTGTTTCATAAAGATGCATACGAGTTGGGTTATTTAGAGCAAATATGGGTAAGATTGCAAAAGAAGATAAGTTTTTTAAAGGAGTACGATAAGGGTTTACCGTCGAAGTTTCTTGTGCGTTAATAGGAGAAATTGTATCTGCTTGCATCATGAAAGAGGACAAAATGAATAAAGCAACGAGAATATGATATAACATTTTATATAGCCCAAGAAAAACGATTTTAAAAAAAACTGTCATTTGTGTCATTTATATCATTTTTTTGATGATCATTCCAAAAACCTCACCAAGATATTAAGCTTCGCTAACTTGCGAGATTTCTTGGGTGTCTTTCAACCG
>DAHVFY010000027.1:0-369 GCA_027316765.1 Parachlamydiales bacterium
AGAGCATGCAGTAATGACAAGACGCTTATCTGCTTTATTAAATCCAAGCCACCCCCAACCAGAGCCCTGAATCGCCACTGTTTGTGCACTGAATTTTTCAATAAAACTTTCTAAACTTCCAAAATCTTTTTTTATAGTCTCTAGGAGGACTCCTTTTACCTCTCCACCTTGTCCAATAGGCGCAAGATTGGTCCAGAAAATCGAATGATTAATATGCCCACCCCCATTAAAACGAATAGCGGGCTCAAGAGCTATCATCGCTGGTAAATCGTGCGCTTTTTCAGCTGCTGCATACTTTTCTAACGCAATATTGAGATTTGCAACATAAGTAAAGTGGTGCTTGCTGTAATGCAACTGCATAATCTCGGC
>DAHVFY010000027.1:379-17784 GCA_027316765.1 Parachlamydiales bacterium
TCAAGCGCAGTAAAATCATAGGGCAAATCAGGCTGCTTATACATAAAAAACCTCGTATTCTTCTGTTAAATGTGTTTTCAAAGCGTATTCTGTAATAGGGCCTCTCACTCCAAGCCTTTTCCCCCCTGGGATTTTGGAAAAAATCTGAAAAAAAGCATCCACGGTAGATGGACTTGTGAAAATAATTTCTTCCACATGTTCCAATTCAGGAATTGGATCTGGCATTTGATACGTTGTATCATAAATAACACATGTTTGATGACGCACTCCACGTTCTGCTAAAAAATGCGCAAGTAGCGGTCGTGCAAGAGAGGACCTTGGCAATAAAAGATAAGCATCATCAAGATCCAAAGGGCGAATCATTGCGATCATCCCTTCTTGCGTTTCTTCTTTTGCAATTCGACTTACGTGAAACCCTCTTTCTTCAAGCGCACGTGCTGTTATCGTTCCGACAACCATCAACTCTTTGGTATGAAGGGCTTGAAGAGTATATCCAAGCTTATCTAAATGATAAAAGAAAATCTGAACAGCATGTTTGCTTGTAAAAAGAATGTGCGTGTATTCAAAAAAATCAGCAAAGACGGCTTGAATGGAAGCTGTCTCACTTCCCCGAGCTGTGATCTTAATTAAAGGGCAGTGGATCACCTCTTTATCTTCTTTTGGAAAATGAGAGGGGTCAGAACCTAAGTAAAGAACCTTTGTCATCATCTCCTAACATCTATTGTACTAAATAAAGCGCGCATCTCATCATCCTCTTTTCGAATAATTACTGCAAGTTGTCCTTGCAGTGCAGCCGCAGGTCCCGGGATTAAAAACCGATTTCGATTGTTTAGCTTAAGTCTAATTAACGCAGCCTCTGCCATTATAACAGCATCAAAAATTCCTTGATCTAAAAGAGAAAGGCGTTCTTCGATTGTGCCACGAATATCCACACACAAAGCATCAGGGCGCAATTTCAAAATCATCTCCTCTCTGCGCACACTGGATGTTCCAATGCGAGCTCCTAAAGGAAGTGTTTCTAGACTTTCATTCTTACGAAACACAAGGGCATCGGAAGGATCAACGCCTTGCGTTAATGCAGCCATTACAAGGCCGTCTTGAAGTGGTTCTGAGAGATCTTTTGCAGAATGAATTGCAATTCTACATCCCCCAAAGAGCAAAAGTGCATCAATTTCTTTGGTAAAGAAATCACTCTTCTCAAGGGTGCGTAAAGAGGTTTGTAAATCCCTATCACCTGTCGTTGTAACCCAAATGGGATCAAATACAATGGAAGAATTAACGCGCACAATCTCTTGGAAAACTTCATTAACTTGAATGCGCGCTAATGAAGAGCCTCTAGATCCTACTTTAATCAATAAGGGCATGGATCGCCTCTTCAACGAGATCAACTCCAACAAGCTTAATCTTGCCTTTGAGATCCTCTGAAAGTCCTTTAATCGTGCGCCTAGGAAGGACGCAGCGAGAAAAACCCATATGAGCCGCTTCTTTAATACGACTTTCAATGCGTGGAACGCTCCTGACTTCGCCACCTAGACCTACTTCTCCAAGAACGACTGTTCCTGGATCAAGCGGACGGTTGCTAAAAGAAGACGCCACAGCAAGAAGAACACCAAGATCAATTGCAGGCTCAAGAATTTTCATTCCCCCAGCGACCGAAACAAATACATCACAATTATGCAAATGATACCCCATTCTCTTGTCAAGAACTGCTAAAAGAAGTGCAAGGCGGTTTTGATCAAGACCTGTAGATCTGCGTGAAGAAGTAGAAAAAGCGGAAGCTGCAACAAGCGCTTGAATTTCAATTAAAATTGCACGTGTTCCTTCAACAGTTGGCACAATAACAGAACCTGCGCTCTCTTTTACACGCTCTTGTAAAAAAACAAGCGAGGGATTGCTGACTTCACTTAATCCAAGAGATCCCATCTGAAAAAGAACAATCTCATCTGTGGGACCAAACCTATTTTTAACAGAGCGAAGAAGACGGTAGCCGTGTTGACGATCTCCTTCAAAATCTAACACTGTATCCACAAGGTGTTCTAGAACTTTAGGGCCTGCAATCTCTCCAGATTTTGTAACATGCCCAATTAAGAATGTCGCAATTCCCATCCCTTTTGAAAGATGCATACACTCCATTGCAATTTCACGCACTTGAGTGACACTTCCCGGAGCAGAGGGAATATCGTTCTTATAAAGAATCTGAATGGAATCGATAATGAGAATATGAGGTTTCAAATGATCGATCTGCGCTTTGATATGAGAAAATTGCGTTTCACTTAACAAAAAAAGGTTCTCGCTTGTAATCCCAAGCCGCTCTGCACGCAATGATGTTTGTTCAGCCGACTCCTCCCCACACACATAAAGAACTGTAAGCCCTTGGTCTGCAAGCATTTGGGAGACTTGCAACATCAATGTTGACTTACCAATGCCCGGATCTCCTCCAATCAGAGTGAGCGATCCCGAGACGAGCCCTCCGCCAAGAAGTCGATCGAATTCAACCATCTTCGTAGAAATGCGGCAAAAATCGACATTTTTGATTTCCTTAATTCTTTTAGGCTGAGAACTCTCAAGGGATGCGGAAATGAATCGTTGCGATTTTTCTTCAAATGTCACTTCTTGAACAAACGTATTCCACTTCTGACATACGTTACAGCTGCCCGACCATTTGAGTTGTTTATGACCGCATTCTCCACAACTCCAGGATAATTTTTGCTTAGACACGCTCACCCCTCAAGATTTGCAAGTGCATTTTGAGCTGCCGCTTGTTCTGCTTGCTTTTTTGAAGACCCGCTTCCAACACCTACTTTTTCTTCTTCAATATAAGCCGCCACTTCAAAAATTTTACTATGATCTGGTCCAGATTCGCTCATAACTCTATAAAGAGGAGGTTTTTGATATTTTTTTTGTGAATAATCTTGTAATTCCGCCTTCCAATTACGTAAGGGCTCTTTAAGAGCATTTTCAACTTCATCGTAGAAATGTCTAAAGAAAAAATATTTAACCGCATCAAGCCCCCCATCCAGATAAATGGCGCCAACGAGCGCTTCAAACATATCAGCTAAAATCGTCTCTCTGCCCCGCCCATCATTCATCCTCTCTCCCTTACCTAAAAGAGCATATTGATCAAGATGCAACTTACAAAAATAAGCAACGCAAGAGCTTGCTTCTACTAAATGAGAACGAAGGTGAGAGAGTTGTCCTTCTTCATGAAGAGGCAGGTATTCATAAAGATAATCTGAAATGATTAAGCCAAGCACGGAATCGCCTAAAAATTCCAATCGTTCATTATGTCCTGGAACCAGGTCGCGATGCTCGTTAAAAAATGATCTGTGAACAAAAGCAAGAAGAAGAAGATCCCGATTTTTAAAAACAACTCCGAGACGTTCTTCAATTTCAGGAGATTTATCTAAAAGTTTTTCAACTAAATTCATACTTCCAAGCTTAACAGAACTACTGAGAGATTGTCTACAAATTCAGCTTTTGTAAAACAAATATTTTAACAAAAAAAGTTGAAAAATTAATAACATTTGAGTAAATTTGCCGGGAAACTACTCGTTTCGTTTAAAGGACTATAAATTCATGAAATTTGCTCTAGCTAAGGAACACCGCGAATTTTACGCGCACCATCATTTCATTGAATTTGAAAATATTCTCTCCCCCGAGGAAATAGACTCTCTTTGCAGGTTAATAAAAGAAACTTTAAAAAAGTCTGCTACAAAAAGAGATCTTTGGAGGCAAAACCCTGAAATACAAAAAATAATCTTAAAAAGATGTTTTGCAGAAATCGCCAAAGAACTCTTCAAACAACCTCTTATCAGAATTGCTTTTGATCAATACCAAGAGAGCTTTTCTCCTCTCTCATTGACACAGATGAGCTGCGTACGCCCTATCATTGGTGCAATTGCCGTACCGATTCAAGAGAACTCTTCTGGAAAGGCAATCTACTTCAGTCCAACAACTCCTTTTACCCTTCCGTTTTGTAACGAACCTCTCTTAATCATTGCCTATACAGGATCTAAAGCCCAATATATCCTAACAGAGTCTGATCCTCATACGCATACATTAAAAAAAATCGGTTACACTTTTGGCGATCACATTAAAAGCGAGACACATCCTATCATCATCAAATAATCAGGGTCTCACTTAAGTTTTTTGCAAAAGCCAAGCAGTCATTAACGGAAACACCTTCCAAATAGTTACCAAGAAGGGTGCAACGAGGAAAATTCTTTTGAATACGGGTTTGCAGTTGTTTGATCTTCTCTTTATGCCCTAGATAATATTGAGGAATTGCAGCATCTGTCGTCACTGCAGCGTCTGCACTTACCGTAATATGCAGATGCTTCTTAAGAGCTCTCTCTGCGATTTTTATACTATCTGCATTCTGATGCAAAAGGACGGTCAAACGTGTCTCGTGTGGCCTATGATTTTGCTGGGGAAAAATGCAAGAATCAAAAATGACACCAAGAACCTCTTCTTTTTCACAAGTTGGTACGAGATATCCAAATCCTTTTAGAGGAAGTACAGGCTCTAAATAACCCATGTTCACTACAGAAACATGCGACATAGGGATATCAAAAAAAGGCGCTATCGAAGGATCTAAAGCAGCTAAAAGCTCTTTTGCACCACGTGGCGGGAGGGCTAAAAAAAGGTGGTCAGCTTTCCACACTTTTCCCTCAGTCTGAATCTCTACCCCATCTTGCATGAAACGCAGTCCTTTGACTATCACTCCACAGCAAACTTCTGCCTGAATTTGAGATTTTAGTGCTCTGATGAGAGATCCAACTCCCTCCTTAAATGTGAATAATGCAGGAGAAGAACGCTTTTTTTTTAAAAATGTCGCAAGCATTCCCCTTGTGATACTCCCATATTTTTCCTCGATTTTTTTAAAAAATGGAAAACAAGAAGCAACAGATAACAAGTGCGCATCGCCGGCATAGATCCCAAGCGACATCGGATCAAAAAGCTGATCTGCTACCTCTTGAGAAAATCGTCTACACGCAAACGCATAAACAGATTCATCCTCGTGGAAAGCAGGCGTACACCATTCATGAAAAAGCGACTTTATCAAAGGCCATTTGGGCACATTTTTAAGCTTTCCACCCAAATACAAATATCGTTTCTTTGCGCTATCTTGAGATGGAATGATCTCCTTTTCTAGTCCTACATCAATGGCTAATTCGCGTAAAAGTTGAGAGCGAGAAGTGCTGAACGTGTGAGGCCCCCGCTCAAATAGAAAGCCGTTTACCTCTTCCGTTCGGATCCAGCCTCCAAGGCGCTCATTTTTTTCTAGTAAGACAATCTCTAAATGTTCAGAATACTTAGATAAGTACCAGGCGATCGATAGTCCAGAAATGCCGCCGCCCAAAATTACAATACGTTTTTTCTTCATAAGGAGCTAATATGAATCGAAAAGAGGAAATTGTCAACTTTCTCAAGCAACTTCGAGAAGAGATTATCAAAGCATTTGAAATGCTCGACACCGCTACCTTTACCAGAAAGTCTTGGGAGCACAAGAGCGGGGGCGGCGGAGAGATCGCACTCTTAAGAGGCTCTGTTTTTGAAAAAGCTGCCGTTAATTGGTCAGGAGTATCGGGGGATCAGTTTCCCATGCAAGACGGCTCGGGGCCATTTTTCGCAACAGGGGTGAGTCTGATCACTCATATGCATAACCCTCATGCACCCACAGTTCACTTCAATATCCGTTACATTGAGACGCAAGAGCGTTTCTGGTTTGGCGGAGGCTACGATTTAACGCCTATGGGATTTCCTTATGATGCCGATACACACCATTTTCACAAAACAGCAGAAAACGTCTTAAAAGACCTTTACCCTTTATTTTCTCAAAACGCACAAGACTACTTCTACATTCCTCACAGAAAAAAGGAACGTGGGATCGGTGGAATTTTCTTTGATCACTATAATACAGGAGATTTTGAAAAGGACTACACGCTTTGGAAATCGGTGGGCAAGACGTTTTTAGATGCGATTCTTCCTATTTATACACAAAGAATAACCCAGAGCTTCACTCCTGAAGAGAAAGAAAAACAGCTTGAACTGCGCGCGCACTACGTGGAATTCAATTTACTTTATGACCGGGGCACTAAGTTTGGTTTTTTATCCGGAGGAAATCCAGAAGCAATCCTCTGCTCAATGCCACCTGTTGCCAAGTGGTAAAATCATGTAAATTTTGCGCTTTTTGTAGCTCTTGACTTTGATGGCAAGAAAAATCAAACACTGTTTTATCACTAATTCTCATAAAACCTCTCTTCTTAACATGATTTATTCAACATACATAAGAACAAAAGTAAATAAAAAAGAAAGACAACAACAAGGCGATAATTTAAATAACACTTTTATTGCCGTCTTTCTTATTAAGGCTACCAGTTATTATCATACTCATAGCCAAGAGCAATCAGGGCATATCCAAATTTTTCCTTGAAAACTTTCTTATGCTCCTCTGTAAACACCTCGCGCCATCTGCCAATTTGACCTTTATGAAACGTGCTTTTGAAATTTTCAAATTGTCCTTTTCCAAAAGGATTTACAGCATTGCCATATAGCTGAGCCCCAATTGCCTTCAATTGTTCTCTAGACACTGAAACGTTCAAATAATCAGCGATTTTGCGCAATTCGTAAAACTGTGCATCTCTATCTCCCCCACCTTCCGGGCCAACGAGATTTTCATATCGACACACTAAGTTATCAGGATCTTGGCTTAAGCGCACCATCTGCTCTGCAAGCTTGGAGACGGAAACCTGCAGATTATTAGGCGCTACCTTTGCAATTTCTTTGAGCTCGTAATTGTAGTTGAATACGTAGAATAACTGCTTTTCAAACGAGAGCTTTTTGAAAGCCCCCCGTTCTTCCGCTGTCATTCCAGGCCACGGGTTTTTGCGCATATGATACACGATCGAAATACAAACATCTCTTAAATCGCGCACATTCACGATTTTTCTAAGCTTAGGAAGATAGGCATAATCTTCTTCTAACTCGGGAGAAATACATAAATGCGTATACAAAAACCCTTCATCAGAAGGAATCGTGTAATAAGATGGGAAGCGCGTATGCCAGATGCATATACCCTTCGTCAGAAAATGCAGTGCCTTAATCGCCAAATGTGATCCTGATTTAGGGACGGTCATGAGAACAAAGGGCGGAACTTCAGTTTCAGGACTTTTTGCAAACAGTGTTGTTGTCATCAAGAGATGCCCAAAAAAAAGAGCTCCCATTACAATTTTTCTAAATAAATGCATTTATTTTCCCTCACTTATTTTTTAATAAAAACATCCAAGTTGATTTAATGGATGCGTAGGTCTCCATGTTCCAGACCAATAATGATGTCCGGCAGTTTCTGAAAAAGGTTCTAAAGATATATTTTCCCCCATAAAATAAGCGCGCACTTCAGGCTCTGAATAAGCATAAAAAAATGTCGACGGTAGATAGATATTGCGGTGTTTTTGCGAAGCTGCATCACTTTTTTCGTAAGAGCAAATGATCCTTGTTAAATAAGCAGGGCCTGTTCTATGAACGCAACCGGCTACATTTTTATAGGCGTAGAAATTTGCTTTTAAATTTTCGACAATATCCTGAAGCAATGGATGTTGTGGGCAAGATGCTATCAAAGCATTGCAGATTTGGAACATATTAAATCGTGCAACACAACCATGTTCAAGAGGTTCAAACCCAATATAAAAATCATAAGACCGATTGAGTTCTTCAAAAATATCTGGTCTCAGACACTCATAATCGACATCAGCATAAATACCACCGAATTGGTTCAAAATCTCTAATCTAAGGATATCGGCTTTTTCTCCATAATTATCTGAAGCCTCATAAAGATCTCGATTATACATGAAAATCTCTGCAGCTTCTTTATCGGTCCATAATTTATATTTCCAACCGTTCAGTTGCGTCCATGTTTCCATCCACTGCAGACACATTTCAGGTATCGGTTTTGTTCCAAGCCAAATTTGATGGATGATACGCGGTATGCGAGCCTCTGATGTTTCCCAGCTCTCCTTTGCTGCTGCACTGTTTTTTTCATAAATATCTTGAAAGATTTTCTTAAATTTCGCATCTCTTTGTTCGTAAATCTTTTCTCTTTGAAGAAATTTCGGATCAAAACGATCTTGATTCGGTTTTTCCCTTAGCATCGACGCTTTAAAATTGGGATAAACGATCCCTGCAGCTACGGCAAAATGGGTATGCATTAAAAAAGCGACAAGAAATGCAAAACAACGGAACTTCTGTTTCATGTATCGTCTCCTTCGTTATAATTGATTCAGAAACACTTCTCGAGTGGGATTAGAAACTATACACGAAAGGAGGAAAAGATCACAAAGAACTTTTTACAGTTGCAACAAGAGCAGATACATTGTCCACAGGTGTTCCAGGAAGCACTCCGTGTCCTAAATTCACGATAAACCCCGGATCTTTTTGCATCAATTTAAGCAAAATTTGTGCCTCCACAATAACTTCAGAAGGGGTCGCCTTCAAAAGAAACTCGGGAGCTATATTTCCTTGAACAGCAATATGCTTTGGAACCATCTCTCGAATCACATTCAAAGGAACGGCAGCATCAAAGCTAATGCCTGCAGGGTTAATCAGGGAGAGCTCCTTAGGATAAAGGCTAGAGCCTCTACAAAAAAGAATAACGGGAACATTTGTTTTCTTAAGCGCATTAACAATCTTTGCTAAATAGGCATGAGAGAACTCAAGAAATTGATGCGGTGTTAAAAGACTGGCCCAAGAATCAAAAATTTGGATCGCTTGAGCACCGGCATCAACTTGCATCAACAAGTAATCGATTAAAATTGCGGTAATTTTTTCTAAAAGAGAATGAAAATTCTTTGGATCATGTGTGATCCATTCGACTCCCTTCCCTGTAAAATAAGTAGCAAGCGTAAAAGGGGCTCCACAAAATCCAATCAGCGGAACTTTAAGTTCTTGCCTTAACAAAGAAATGGTTTTTTTAACGTAACCAAGCGTCTCCTCAACATCTCTTGTCACAAGAAGATCTGAAGGTGTGATTTGCGGGACAATCCTAGGGGATTCTCCTTCAGGAAAAACAACGCTTAAGCCAAAAACTTCTGCAACAACAAGGATATCGGAAAAAAGAATGGCTGCATCAACGCCTAACAGATTCACAGGCTGTAACGTCACTTCAACAGCAAGCTCGGGAGTGTGAAAAAGATCCCATAACGTGTACTTTTTGCGCAAAGCACGGTACTCGGGCATATATCGCCCTGCTTGGCGCATCAGCCAAACAGGAGGTCTTCCATAATTTTTACATTGAAGAGCATCTAAAAGAAGAGTATTCACTTTAAGAGCCTATCTAAAATAGCATCAACTGTAAACCCAAATTCTGCAGCAAGGTCCCCTGCAGGAGCGGACTCTCCGAAGCCATCCATACAAATGCAGATTCCATCCATTCCGACAAAGCGATGCCAGCCAAAGTTCACCGCAGCTTCGATACTCACACGCTTACCGATGTTTCCACCTACAACGCTCTCTTTATAAGCATCATTCTGCAGCTCAAAAATTTCCCAACAAGGCATCGAAACAACGCGCACTGATTTGCCCAATTTCTCCAAGGCAACTGCAGTATCAAGAGCCAAAGAGACCTCAGAACCTGTAGCAAAAAGTGTAAAATGAGGAGGTGCTGTTTCTTTTTTAATGATATAAGCGCCCCTACCCATTCCCTGTTCAAAAGAAAGATTGGCGCCTTCTAGTTCCGGAAGATTTTGACGTGAAAGCACAAGAATTGTTGGGCCACGAAAACGCAGCGCCGCAATCCACGCCATTTTCATCTCCCAATTATCTGCAGGACGAATCACTTGCAATCCCGGAATTGCTCGTAAAGATGCCAAATGCTCCACCGGTTGATGCGTTGGCCCATCCTCTCCTAGGAAAAACGAGTCATGAGTCAATTGATAAATGACCTGAACTTTTGAAAGAGCCGCTAAGCGGATCGCATTGCGCATATAATCTGAAAAAGTCAAAAATGTCCCAATAAAAGGAAGGATCATATTTGTCTGAGAAAGACCCGTTGCAATAGTTGCCATTCCAAATTCACGAATACCATACTTAATATTGCGGCCTGTAAAATTTCCGGGAGCGATAAGGGGGAATTTTTTCATCATTGTCATATCAGAGCCGGAAAGATCTGCTGAGCCACCATAAAGAAAGGGAAGCATATCACTCAAGACGTTAATGACAACGTTTGAAGAACTACGCGTTGCAAGTGGATTTTTAATTGCAATCTTACGTACTTCTTCTTCTAAATCTTCTGGAAACTGCTTTTCTACCATCTGCATGAATAGTTTATAAGCATCAGGATGTGCTTCAGCCCACGCTCTAAACATTTCTTTCCAGCGTTGTTCTAGCGCTGCATCTTTTGCAAGCCTGTTTTCAAAAAATGTACACACAACTTGAGGAACAAAAAATTCTTCTTCCGGAAGACCGAGCGCTTTTTTTGTAGCTTCTACTTCTTCCATTCCAAGAGGAGAACCATGTACTTTGTGAGTACCTGATTTGTTGGGGGAACCCTTTCCAATGATCGTATGCATAATGACAAGGCATGGTTTTTTCTGCCCACTGCGAATGCTAGAAAATACCTCTTCCATCGCATCAAAATCATAGCCGTCCATTTCATAAACATCCCAGCCATAAGATTCATAACGCATTCTAGTATCTTCAGAAGCGGAATCTGAATAAGGGCCATCAAGTGTGATTTTATTAGAATCATAAATCAGAACGAGATTATCAAGACACAAATGTCCGGCAAGTGCAGATGCTTCCGATGAAACCCCTTCCATTAGGTCTCCGTCACCTGCAAGGCAATACACTTTATTCGTAAAAAGAGGAAATTCAGGTGTATTAAACTTCGTCCCTAAAATCTTAAGACCAAGAGCTTGACCCACCGCATTTCCAACGCCTTGTCCAAGAGGACCTGTTGTTGCTTCCACCCCCTCTGTCACATGATACTCAGGATGTCCTGGCGTTTTTGAATGCAATTGACGAAACTGCTTAATATCATCCATCGTCAAATTAAATCCTGAAAGGTGCAGCAAAGAGTAAAGAAACATCGAACCATGGCCTGCCGATAGAACAAAACGATCCCGATTTAACCACTTGGGGTTTTTAGGATTATGTCTCAGAATAACTCCATAAAGAAAAGCGCCAAATTCTGCACATCCCATAGGCAATCCCGGGTGTCCTGAATTCGCTTTTTGTACAGCCTCTATCGAAAGTTCCCGGATTGTATTGGCTATCTTGCTTAACTGTTTCTTTAATTCCTGGTCCATTCCTAATCTCCTTAAGTGTGTTACACAAGAATTTTTAGCCATTTAAGGATAAACGCGCAACAAAAAACCTCCCCTGGCTTTTTCAGGAACTCAGGTCTTGAGTTGAGGGAGATCTTTGTGTTAGAATGCTAAACGAAAGCTAAAGGACCTTTATGAGCTCACAAGAATTACGTCGCAATTTTTTGAACTATTTTAAAAAAAATGGCCATTCCGTTATTCCCTCTTCTTCCGTTGTTCCCCACGATGACCCCACTCTCCTCTTTACAAATGCCGGAATGAATCAATTTAAGGATATCTTTCTTGGAAAAAGTGTTCGCGACTATAAACGCGCTACAACTGCACAAAAATGTATCCGCGTCGGCGGTAAACATAACGACTTAGACAATGTGGGCCACACTTCACGCCATCTCACTTTTTTCGAAATGCTGGGCAACTTCTCCTTTGGCGATTATTTCAAAAAAGAGGCAATTCAATATGCCTGGGAAGTGTCAACAGAAGTTTTTAAATTCTCGCCAAACGATATTTGGGTTACAATCTTTGAGACCGACGACGAGGCTTTTGAACTTTGGAAAAAATGGGTTAAGGAAGATAGAATTGTCCGTTTTGGAGAAAAAGATAATTTTTGGGCAATGGGAGATACCGGCCCCTGCGGACCTTGTTCAGAGCTCTACTTCGATCGCGGTAGCAAGTATGGAGCAGCCCCAACTCCAAGAGAAGATGCATCGGGAGAACGTTATCTAGAATTTTGGAATCTCGTTTTTATGCAATACAACCGAGATCTCACCGGAAAACTCACTCCTCTACCGAAGCAATCGATCGACACGGGAGCGGGTATTGAAAGAGTCGCTTCGCTAAAGCTCAATGTCGACACCGTCTTTGGCACAGACATCTTACGAGATTTAATCGCACAAGTGGAACAGGTCTCCGGTAAACAATATGCAGAAAATCCCGCCTTTCACGTAATCGCCGACCACATCCGCTCCCTTAGTTTTGCAATTAGCGATGGTGCGCAACCAAGTAATGTCGAGAGGGGTTATGTGCTACGCAAATTGATTCGGCGTGCTGTTCGTTATGGACGAGGCCTTGGAATGCAAGAGCCTTTTTTAGCGAAAATCTTACCGCGACTAACAGATCTAATGGGTGAAGATTACCCGGAACTTGTCGCTTCACAACATAGAATTGCTGAGATTCTCACTTTAGAAGAAGAAAGTTTTATCCGCACCTTGAAACGAGGCGGCAACATATTAAATACAGTTATCGATCAAGCGTTAAAAAGCCCTCTTAAGCAAATTAACGGTGAAGAAGCGTTTAAATTAAAAGACACCTACGGATTTCCTCTAGAAGAAATTCTATTAATTGCTAAAGATACAGGGCTTGAGGTCAACCTCGAAGCGTACGAGCTTTTAGAAGAACAAGCAAAAGAAAAATCGCGCAGCGCATCTAGCACACATGTACAGCAAGCTGAAGAGAGTCTCTTTAAAGATTATATCGAAAAACATGGAATGTGTGGATTTACAGGCTACGACGAAACGGAAACAAAGGGAACAATCATGGCAATTGTTTCTAAAGATCGTTTCGTAGACACCCTGCTTGAAGGCGAAGAAGGGATGGTCATTCTTAGCGAAACACCTTTTTACGCGGAGAAGGGGGGACAAATTGGCGATATAGGCATTCTCAAACATCATAAAGCAGAATTTATTGTTACAGCGACTCACTCTCCCTATCCCAACGTGATTGTACACATAGGAAAACTGAATAAAGGAGTCCTGATCACAGGAGAGCCCGTTGTTGCAACAATTGATATCGAGCGACGCAGAAGAATTGCAAACAACCATACGGCAACACATTTACTCCATTTAGCCCTGCAAGTCATTCTCGGCCCTCACATTCGACAGGCGGGATCTCTAGTTGAAACAAACAGATTACGATTTGACTTCAATCATCACAAACCTCTCTCTCCTCAAGAAATTACTCTCATTGAAAATTTTGTAAACGATAAAATTCGAGAGAACAACTCTGTTAAAACTTATGAACTGTCTTACGAAGATGCGCAAAAACGAAGCGATATCAAACAATTCTTCGGCGATAAATATGGAGCTAAAGTTAGAGTTGTCGAAAGTGGCGATTCAAAAGAGCTCTGCGGAGGTACTCATGTCGACTTCTCTGGAAGAATCGGTCTTTTCCGCATCATCAAAGAGAGCAGCATCGCAGCAGGTGTGCGCAGAATCGAAGCTGTGACCGGCAAGGAAGCAGAAGCCTTCATGCATAACAGTGAAGCTTTCGGATTAAAAGCGGCAGATATGCTAAAAACATCTCTTACACAACTTCCTGAAAAAGTAAATGCTCTAATTGAAGAAAATAAATCTCTTGGAATTGAGCTTAAAATTTTGCGCAAAAATGCACTTAAAACACTTGCTGAAGATCTTGCGCAGAAAATCACCCCTATTAACGGCATCCCTTTTTTAGCTTCCATTGCAGCTATCGACGCAGAAGAGCTTCCTCTCCTTGCTGATGAACTCATCAATAAAACGCGCTCGCTTCTTCTTATCCTTGCAATCAAACAAACAGAAAGATGTCAGCTCCTTATTAGAGTCACTCCCGATCTTGTTCAAAAAGGAATCAGCGCTGTTGCAATCATTAAGGAAATCGCACCTCTTGCAGGAGGAAATGGCGGTGGAAAAACAGACTCTGCCCAGGCTGGGGGAAAAAATCCTTTAGGGATTGAACATGCATTTGCAAAAGCTCAAACTCTCCTACAAACCTTGTGAATATCCCATCCATTGATCCCTTTTTAAATGCTCTTGTAGAAGAATCCTCACTTCTTATCGAAGGCCTTTGGGATTGCCCAAAGGCGCTTTTAATCCGCGAAGCTGCACAAAAGCTCAATAAAAATATTCTCATTATCACAGGCGGAGAAAGAGAAAACCGTCTCTTTGACGATCTTGTTTATTTTGGCGCAGAAAATCTTCTCGAATTTCCTTCATGGGACACTCTGCCGGGCGAAGAGATTCCTCCAAGTGCCGACATCCTCGGTAAACGCTATGAGATTCTCTTCTCTCTTCAGAGCAAAAAATCAAATGCTATTCTCCTAGCTCCCTTACAAGCTGTTTTGCAAAATGTTGTATCAAAAAAAATTCTACCCGCCTTATGCAAACAGTGGAAAAAAGGAGACACTATCCCCTTTTCAACACTGCCTGAAATGCTCATTACCATGGGCTATCGACGCTCCCCTACCGCCTCCGACAAGGGAGAATTTGCCATAAGAGGTGGAATCCTTGATATCTTTCCTATCTCCTCTCCCGACCCCTTTCGGATTGATTTTTTTGGAGATACTATTGATGACATTAGAATCTATGACCCGATTGGACAAAAATCGATCCGCAAAACTGATTCTGTTTTTTTAGCGCCCGCAAGAGAAGAAAATCCAGAAGTTTCTATTTTTGATTACTTAGGCAAAGAATGCCTTGTCATCTTCGATGATCTTCTTGCAATTGAAGACAAATACGTTTCTATAAAAAAATACTTCAACATCGATCTTCTCTTAAAGCAGATTCAGGGCTTAAAAACCCTCTATTGGACAAAAGAAGCAATTGAGCAACTCTCTGCAACTCAAATTACAAAAAAGGTGGGCAGAGATTACTACTCGAAAAAAAACCCTCTGCAACCACTCTCCTTTGAAATCTTCAACACAACCATTCACACCTCTCGTTTTGCTCACCCTTTTGTTGAAATTGATCACTACTTTGGCGAAGAGATTTTGCAAGGCATTTCAGCTAAGAGCAAAACTTCTCTTGAACTACATTTTATCTCGTCCTCTCCTGCCGAAGAAACATCATTTAAAGAGCGGTTAAAAAACGAAGAGATCGTATTGCCACAACATACAACATTCAAGCATGGATACCTCTCTAGCGGCTTTGTCATTCCTGATGCCAATTATGCACTCATCCCTATGACAACCTTTACAAAGCGCTTCAAGACACGCAGAGAAAAATGGCGCAGCACATATCATACCCCTGCTTCAGAATTCCATGAGCTCTCAATTGGAGATATTGTTGTTCATTTTCAAAGCGGAATTGGCAAGTATTTAGGAACTGAAAAACGACCCAACAGCTGCGGCATCGAAACAGAATTCATGGTGATTGAGTACGCTGAAAAAAGTAAACTTTTCGTACCCATCGCACAATCGCATCTTGTAAGCAGATATATTGGAGCACACGAAGAGCTTCCCACTTTCAGCACCCTTGGAACCACTAAGTGGCAACGAACACGCGCTAGAGCAGAGCAATCCATTGTAGGATATGCAAACGATCTCTTAAGAATCAGCGCAGAAAGGGTGATGCGCGGCGGCTTTGCGTATCCTCAAGATTCTTCTGATATGCTCGGTTTTGAAGAAGAATTTCCCTTTGTTGAAACAGAGGACCAACTTGAAGCGATCCATGCAATTAAAAAAGACATGTGTTCTTCAAAAGCAATGGATCGCCTTATTTGCGGAGATGTTGGTTATGGCAAAACAGAAGTTGCGATGCGTGCTGCGTTTAAAGCAGCCCTTGATGGGAAAAAACAAGTGGCGGTTCTTGTTCCGACAACGGTGCTCGCTCTTCAACATTACGAAACTTTCTCAGCCCGTATGGCTAATTTTCCTCTCAATATCGGTATACTTTCTCGATTTAAAACAGCCAAAGAAAATCAAGAGACACTAAAAAAAGTCGCAACCGGCGCTATCGACATTGTCATCGGAACTCACAGGATTATCAGTAACGATGTGATCTTTAAAGACCTCGGTCTCATCATCATTGATGAAGAACAGCGATTTGGCGTACGCGCTAAAGAACATCTCAAAAAAATCAAAATAGGTGTTGACTGTCTCACCCTGTCTGCAACTCCGATTCCTCGAACTCTCTATCTTTCTCTCGTCGGCGCGAGAGAAATTTCTGTGATCAACACACCTCCACAAGACAGACTTCCAATCAAAACCATCATCGCAGAAAAAGAAAATGGTGTGATCAAAAATGCGCTTTTGCGTGAACTGACGCGCGATGGACAAGCTTACTTTATTCACAATAGAGTCGAAACTATTTTTCAAGTGTCAGAAGATCTTAGCAAATTGCTACCTGAGGCGCGCATTGTCACAGGGCATGGTCAAATGGCAGCAGATGAACTCGACACCGTTTTTCACGCCTTTAAAACCGGCAGCGCCGATATCCTCGTTGCGACAACCATCATTGAAAATGGCGTTGACATTCCCAACGCCAACACGATCTTGATTGATAGAGCAGATCAATTCGGCCTTGCAGACCTCTATCAAATGCGTGGCAGAGTCGGCAGATGGAACCGACCCGCTTACGCCTATTTTTTAGTGCCTCAAAATCGAAGCCTTCCTGAGCTTACCTCAAAAAGGCTCAATGCGCTTGTTGAAGCTTCGGGATATGGCGGTGGAATGAAAATCGCGATGCGCGATCTTGAAATTCGAGGCGCCGGAGATATCTTGGGAACAAAACAGTCAGGAGAGATCTCAGCAATTGGATTTCATCTCTACTGCAAGCTTTTAAAACGAGCAGTCAACGCTCTTTCCAAGCAAGCACCCATCTCCTTCATGGAAACAAAGATGGAATTTCCCTACGATGCCTCCCTTCCGGAAACCTATATCAACGAAAGCAGTCTGCGCATGGAACTTTACCATCGCCTCGGTGAACTGACAAACTTAGAAGATGTTGATGCACTTCTTGCTGAAATGAAAGATCGATTTGGCAAGCCTCCACAGCAAGTCCTCTTTCTCTACCATCTCACACGCCTTCGCGTCTTCGCAATGCAGCATCAATTCACGCTTCTCAAATTCGGCACCTACACCTTGACAGCTGAGCAGCAAAAACCCAAAATGACCCTTAAAAAGACACTCGCTCTTCCCAAAACAAATAATCCGGCAACGCTTGAAACTGAAGTCATCGCCTCTCTTACCTCTGCTTTTGACATTAGACTCTGAATTGTGACCTATTTGCAGCAACCCACTTTTTTAACAAACAGCTACAACCCCGAATTGTGACCTATTTGCAGCAACCCACTTTTTTAACAAACAGCTACAAGTTGAATGACGAGTTCAACTCT
>DAHVFY010000028.1 GCA_027316765.1 Parachlamydiales bacterium
ATTAACTTCAATAAAAAAATCAAAACTCATTCCACATGTGTAGCGCTATAGGGAAAATAGGTCACAATTCGGGGTATCATACTCATTTTGACAGAGAGGAATTTCAGGCGAATGCGCAACTATAATAACTGACATAAAAACCTCAAAATTTGTTAACTTTTAAAAAAAAATCATAAAATGACAAAAACCATTATAGACAGGCACGTTTAAATTAGCAGTTTTCAATTCGTTTTGCTTGTGGGTGTCTTTCAACCGGAAGCACTATAGACGGCTTGGTGTCAATTGACAATTTTAGTTAACAGCTGTTAGCCTGAGAACTTATTTCAGACAAAGGAGATTGCCAATGCGCGCTATTTTTCTTGCTATCGCACTATTTTTTCATGGAGCTGTTACAGCTTATGACACCGATTTTGATTCTGTCATCGTTGGCTCGAGTCCCATCTCACTTTTAGAAGCACTTTATCACTCTTACTCAGGAGAGCGCGTCTGCATCATTGAAGAATCAAATACATGTGGCGGAGCATGGAAAAGCATCCCCATTTGCGGCATTCCTTACGCAGATATGGGATGCCATCAAATTGGATCTGATCACAATGTGAGAAAATTTCTAGAAGAATATCTTGGCTGCAACCTTGTCTCTCTTGATCACCCGGAAGTTGCATTTGATGCATCTCCTGGGCATAACGCCAATGGATTTTATCCCTCTAAAGGATGTCACGAACTCATCACCAATATCATGAATTTGATCAAAACAACAGATATTGTTGTTTTAACAGGACATAAATTAGATAGTGTTTATATCGATGAAGAAAGCAAGACTGTTGAATTAAGAACAGCTGGACTCTGCATGACAACTTCTAGAATTGTCGTCACACCATCCACATACTTGAACATTGAAAATCATCCTTCAGGCAGAAAACCTAGCAAAAGTACCATCAAATATTACCATGTTTACCTGCTTGTCGAAGATCCAACAACACCTCGCTTTATTCATAAATATAGTGCTGGTGCCGGAATTTCAAGACTTATGAATCTAACATATTTCTCAGATCTTATTGGAACTGGAATGCAACTGATCGCTGTACAAACGCACAACGAGGAATATCTAACGCATCACGAAGAGTTCTTCGAGCAAATTAAAAAAAGAGATCTCATCGATCCAGACGCCACCCTCATCCAAGCAGAAGCTTGCATCTACGAACAAGCGCATCTGGATACATCTCTTGTAAAACAGTACCAATCATCGCTCATTGAAGTTCTAAATACAGGGCACTTTCTTGCAATGTCAGGATACATTGCAAAATGGAAAACAGTTTTTAAACCCCTGATAGAAACTTCACGATAGAGGGTTTAAGCCGCTTTACCGAAACGTTTTGCAAAATCAGAAGATACTTTAAAGATCTCTTTGTGAAAAGGTGCTGAGCAATATTTCATCAGCTCTTTTTCCTTAAATTCCCATTTTGCTTGGAACTTACGCGCATCCTCTAAATTATCCCAAAGAGCCATTCCAATTGTATGCATCGGATTTTTTTCGTTATACCACACTTCAATATCATGACATTTGCATTCTTTTGCAATTTTTAGAAGCTCTTCTTCAAGAAATCGAATTGCTTCTTTTTCCATTCCATTTTTAAAATGATAATGTACGATAACTCTATATTGATGCATAAATCCCCCGTAATTAATGTCCACTTACTTAATATTTATTATTAAACTAATTTAATTATTTTACAATCATTAATTACAACCTGCAATAAACGCCGTAGTCCAAGCATTTTGAAAATTAAAACCACCCGTCACCCCGTCAATATCAAGGATTTCTCCAGCAAAAAAAAGACCGGGACACACCTTACTCTCCATCGTCTTGAAATTCACCTCTTTAAGATTAATCCCCCCACAAGTCACAAACTCTTCCTTATGCGTTGTTTTCCCCTGAATCTGATAAAGATCTCCATGTAGCTGATGGGCTAGAACATGAAGGTCCTTAAGAGGGATCTCTCCTACCCGCTTATTAAACTTCTCCCCCAAAAGAGTCCGCCATAAATTTCGCGGCAATTTGAATAAACTCTCCGCAATGAGAGCTTTCTGAGGATATTCTCTTTTAAACTCAATAAGAACCCTACAGATCTTTTCTTCAGAAAGTTCAGGAAGCCAATTGATGATAAGAGATGTCTGATATTCCTTCTCATGCAAAAAGCGCGCCCCCCACGCAGAGAGCTTTAGAACTGCCGGACCGCTAAAGCCAAAGTGTGTGATCAAGAGCGGTCCCTTTTGTATAAAAGCACTTCCCGGAAGGCAAATTTCGACAGGATCCACAGCAATGCCACTTAGCTCTTTTAGGGGAGATGTTGGAATATTAAACGTAAAAAGAGAAGGCACTGGAGCCTGCACCGTATGACCAAGAGCTCTTGCCCATGCATGCCCATCAGCGCTACTGCCCGTTGCTAAAAGAAGGCGCCTTGCAAAAGTGCTCTCCTCTTCTTTCTTCACAATCTCAAACTCTTCTCTCTTCTCAATCCCAACAATCCGTTGTCTAAGAAGGATCTCAACACCCCGTTTTTTTGCCTCATCAAGAAGCGCATGGATAATCGTCTCTGAAGAATCCGTTACTGGGAACATCCGCCCATCCGCCTCTATCTTAAGCTGCACCCCTCTTGACTCAAACCAAAGCACTGTATCTCTTGGCTGAAATCTATGGAAAGGCCCCAAAAGCTCTCTTCCCCCTCGCGGATAGTTCTTAACAAGCACATCGGGCTCAAAGCACGCATGCGTGACATTACAGCGCCCCCCGCCCGAAATCCTCACTTTAGAGAGCAGCACCGCCGTCTTCTCCAAAACAGCCACAGCCCAATCCGGATGAGCCGCTTTAGCAGTCACCGCCGCAAAAATCCCAGCCGCTCCCCCACCTATCACAACCAAATCATAGTTCATGCCGAAGATATTAAAGAGTGCGTGAAATTTGGTCAAACTTAGGTGGTCCTTAACACGCTCTGATATTAAAGATATAAATAAGTTGTCACAAAGTTTGTTTAAACGTATGATCCTCAGTATCAGCGTAAATACGTTGATAGTCAACTATAATTAAAAATTTAACTAGATGTTAAAATGTCAGCAAAAAATATTTTAGAAAGTAGTTTTGATGCCTATACGTGTCCTGTTAATTTTACTGATCTCACAGGAGATGCTAACACATTAAGCTGTGGTCATTCGTTTAGCTCTAAATTTGTGGAGAGCATTTATGAAAAACCGCAGACTGAACAATGCTGTGTTGGGAAAGTTATAACCTCTATAGTTAATTGTTTAACCTGCAAGTGAGGACATATGTCACGAGAAATTAATCTTAACGCATCGCAGAATATGAATTTTGCTTATCCCTATTTGCGCGATGTCGCTAACGAAAGTCATGTCATTATCCAACAATCTCATGATGTTTGTAAGGATTTTGCTAGTATTTGTAGAGAATCTGTCGAGATGACACAAAAGACAATCGATATATGCAATAACTTAATCGATACGATCCAATCATGCCATGATTCTACTAGAGAAACCTTTGCAGAAGTGAGAGCAAATTATGAAAAGGCAATGGCGGATAGTGTAATTGCGGATAAAGTGATTGAAAATTGTTTCAGCACGTTAGATAGGATAGAACTGCAAGGCAAAAAAAATAAAGATATAGAATTGCAACGCAAAAAAAATAAAGATGACGATTGCGATTGTGACTGTGATTGCGAACGGATAGAAGTAAAACCACAACTTTCTTTTTGTGATCGATTCCTTAGATGGATTAAGACACTGTTTGGATTCTGAGATTACTATGAACTGTGACCATTTTGTCAGTATCGATAAGATGGTCACGATTGTAAAACGAGTTAACTTGGCTACTTTGTGAAAGCTTAGACCTTAATCGGAATTTCTTGGGGGTTTGCGTAGGCTCTTTTTGGTGGAGACGCGTTTTTTTTCAATGAGCATTTTCTCTTTCATCTTTTTGGTGCGGGGGCGCTTTTGACGGCGAGCCTTTTCTCGAATCTGCTGGCTGTCTAAGCGAATAGCTTCTTTCTCTTTTTCTAGTCGGTCACAAAGCATATTCCGTGCTGCGATGCGATTGTGTTCTCTTGAGCGCCCTTCTTGACATTTTACTTCGATGCCTGTTGGGATGTGTTTTAAATAGACACAAGAAGAGGTCTTATTAATCTTTTGCCCTCCCCTTCCCGATCCTAGAATAAATTTCTCAGTGAAATCATCTTCTGTAATTCCAAGAAGCCGCATGCGTCTTTGTAGCGTTTCTTCTTCATCCATACTATTTATATATACCCCTTTCACTTGAAAAGCGCTCAAGAAAAAAAAGTCGGGACTAGGTTTGCAAGTTCCATGTCAATTGTCTTAAGGGGCAATCGAAATTTGGTCAAAATAGATTTGACCAAGGGGAGAAATTCCAAATCCCTTTACATGAGGCTGAATGAGAAACGCATAGTTACCATGAAAGAGACACGTTACCGGCATCTCATCAATCAGAATTTTTTCTGCCTCTTTCATTTTTGCAAATCTCTCTTTAGAAGAAGGCGTTTGCAAAACATCTCTTAAAATTTCATTAAACCCAGAATGCGACCACTTCGAATAATTCCGATGACTTTTTTTGTCATAAAAACGCTCAAGAATATTCATTGGGTCAGCGTAGTCTGCAATCCAGGAGAAAAGGCCGATCTCATAATTGCCTTTAGAGGAGCGTTCGTGAAGCGTCTTAAAGTCAACATTCTCTAAATTGATCTTAAATCCAAACACTTTAAACCACTCGTCTTGTAAATGTTGTGTAATCAGATGATTGGTCTCGTTGGGAATATACATAAATGAGATATTTTTAAGATCCTCTTGTGTCATCTTTAATTCTTCCAGACCAAGCCTCAAACACTCTTTTGCTTTTTCTACATCAGCATCAACAAAAAGAGAGGGGGCTTCTTCTGAAAGCAGTACAGGAGGAACAACATTCAAAGCAGGCTCCTCTTGCAGCTGCGTAATATATTCCACGATCGCCTTGCGATTAATCGCATAAGAAAAAGCTCTGCGTATGTTGGCGTTATTAAATGGAAACACCTCTGTATTAAATGCAAGAAATTTACTCATAGCTACAGGAAAGAATGTTAATAGATTTTTTTTATCCAACTCTTGATGAAATACCGTTGGAAAAAAGGAAAGAGGAGCTCCGATAAGATCAAAATATCCGCTTGCATACATATGAAGAGCAATCATCTCTCGATCTATAATATTAATAAACACGCGATTGAGTTTTACTTCCTGGGCATTTCGAAACCAGGGATTTTTTTCAAAAATCATTTCATCGTTAATTCGCCACTCCTTTAATTGAAATGGACCATTGCAGACAAAATTATGGATAGAAACAGCCCAATTCGGATCTATTTCTTCAATATCCATGTTAACAGGTAAAAGAACAGAAGAGGCCACGATCTGCAAAAAATGAGGTGTTGGTAACTCAAGCTCCACAACTAATGTCTTCTCATCGATCGCTCTAATCCCAACCTCACTCAAAGGAAGTTCTCCCTGCTTGGCAAGGCGTCCATTTTTAATACAATAAAGCAAATAGGCGTCCGGGCAAGGGAAATCTGGATCTAACATACTTTTCCAACTTCTTTCAAAATCAAAGGCTGTCACAGGCTTCCCATTCGACCAGTTTGCCTCGTCAAGGTGGAAAGTGTACACACTTTCATCAGAAGAAATTTCCCAAGATTTTGCCTGTGCAGGCGAGAGCGTCATGTCGGGGTTCAACCTAACAAGCCCCTCAAAAAGCATAAAGTGCACCTGGCATGCCCTTATGTTATTTCCAATACGAGGATCCAAAGAAGCTGGCTCTGTTTGAAAGTTGATACGAAGATTTTGCTCTTTCTTTTCCATAGGATGTCCTGTTTTTGCGCACCCTGCAAGCAATAGCAAGCTTACGCCTAAAAGTGTGATCTGAATTTTCATTTCCCTCATCAGCAAAAATTTAATTATAAACTATTTACGATTAAGAGAACATAAAGAAATTTGGAACTTGAGTCAAATAAAAAAATAGGATAGAGTGAATAGCAACACCAGAGGTGCTGCATCAAGGATGTGGCTGAAAGGGCACTATCGCCCAACTCTTATAACTTGATCTGGATAATACCAGCGTAAGGAGCGTGCATCATGCAACCATTCCGCATTTCTTTGATTCATTTTTGGAGTGCCTGCCTAGGCAATCTCTTTGAACACTATGACACTGCGCTCTACGGCCTCTTATCGCCCTTCTTAGCGCCTATGTTTTTCCCAAATTACGACCCTATTACAGCGTTGATCTTAACTTATGCAATCATTCCTTTAGGAATGTTAGCGCGTCCTTTTGGCGCGTTGATGTTTGGAAAAATTGGTGATGCACGTGGACGAGAACATGCTCTTTTCCTTTCACTTTCAGGAATGGCTCTTCTGTCTTTTGGGATTGCCTTTTGCCCCACTTATGCACAAGTTGGAATTTTAGCTCCGCTTCTTTTATGTTTGAGCAGAATTCTACAAAATTTTGTCGCGGCGGGGGAGATCATGGGAGGTGCTATTTTTCTTCTTGAACATTCCCCTACAAAGAAACACGATATTCTCAGCAGTTTATATGGAGCATCGACAACCGGAGGGATTCTCTTGGCATCAGCTCTTGTTCTCTGTTTAAGTTATTTTCATCTCATGGAACAAGGATGGCGTATTCTTTATCTTTTTGGATCTGTTACAGGATTCTTCGGTTGTTATATCCGTAAAAAATTCCCACGCGAAATAAAAAAAGCTCCCCCCTCTTTTCTATCTTTGAAAACAACTTTACAGACTTTATGGCAAATGCGTGCTCTTTTATCTATCATCGCGTTGACATCCGGTTTTTCTTATGCCACTTACTCAATCTCTCTCATTTTGGTAAACGGTTTTATCCCGCTTGTCTCTTCACTAACAAAAGAATCTATGTTAACTCTCAATAGTCTGCTTCTTGTTCTTGATTTTGCCACGTTTCCTCTCTTTGGATGGCTTGCATCCAAAATAAAACGGGAAAAACTCATGCTCTATACAGCCCTTATCGTCGTCGTAACATGTATCCCCTTAAGCATGTTTTTAAGTGGGGCGCATCTGGTCACTGTGATCTGCATAAGGCTTTGCTTGGTCCTCCTTGGAGTTGCTTTCTTTGCTCCTTTCCATGCATGGGTCCAAAAACTTGTACCTCTACCTCATCGTTACCTGGTCATTTCATTCGGATATGCTTTGGGCTCTCAACTTTTAGGAGGGCCCACTGCAGCTATTTCTTTATGGATCTTCAAACAGACAGGCATCATCTCAAGTATTTCTTGGTATTGGGGATTACTAGCCCTTGCAAGTACTCTTGTCATCGCGTTTGTTTCCCGAAAACAACTGGAAAAAGATCACGTATCCGGCTAAGACCTTGAGAAAAAGCACCGTTTCCCAAAATATTTGCGCATGTGATCACAGGATCGAAAAGAATGTAAAGTGCTGTAATAAGAGAGGCCATCTCCGCATTAAACCCAAAACAGCTCTCAAGAAAAGGAAGCATGACAATAATTCCTCCTCCAGGAATTGCTGCTACTGAAAATTTTGCCATGACAAAATAAGCGGCAAAGAGCAAATAAGTGAGAAAAAAAGGTTCTGCTACACCAAAATTTTTCATCACAGCAAAAGCAAAGATAGGTATAGCAAAACAATCTCCGATTAAGTGAATGTTAACCGTTGTCGGAATACTGAGCCTTGCAAAGCTTAGATCCCTTACGTTCTTTTCTGCCCCAATCATTGTAAGAGGCATTGCGGCAGCACTTGACATACTGCTAAAACCTGCAATTCCTGCAGGTAACATGTTCTTAATACTCTTTAAAAAAGCTGTAAATTTACATCCATTTGAGACGAAATAAAGCAAAGAGATATAACCAAATTGCGCAAGAGCTACAACTGCAAAAATCAAACCATAATCACTCATGATGTTTGTGATCACCTTGTCATGAACAAGCTTTATCAAAAAACCGATCAGAAAAACCGGGATGACTAAAACAAAAAAACGCAAAAGGAAAACCACCCACTTTTCAAAATATAGGGATATTTTTTGACCTAAAGTTTTCTTAAAGAAAGAGAAAAAAATTCCCATAGCGATGCCTGAAAAGATCGCAATGTCATTACCGACTATTTTCGGCATATTAAAAACCCATAAGGGAACCAACCCCTCTTCACTCAACGGCGGCTTTGCTATCGATAAATCCATCTGATAAACGAAAGAGCCGACTTGGTAACTCATCATCGTAGAGAAAAAATTAGAAATAATAACGGCTGCAAAAATCAAAAACAAAACCCCTGTCGCTTTTCTCGCAAATTGTGCCACTGTCTTGAAAAGAAGCATAAAAATGAGCGCCGGCAGTAAAAAAACAACGATGGATTTTGTCGTAAGACTCAAAGCATAGACAAAAGATTTTATATAGACAGGGATCATCCCATCAAGAAGGACTACAGAAAGGACAGCTCCCAAAAGAATCAACGGCATATAACGAAACATAACTTTTCCCTAAAAATTGACTGATTTTAAAATAATTTTTTGATAAAACAGGGAGATTTACCGGCGGAAGCCGGTCGTTGAAGTGGTCACTACAAAAGCTAAAAGAAAGCAATTATGATCCATAAGCTCATTATAATTGATTAGAAAGTTGTTGTCCGCATAAAATCACCGCATGACCCTTTTTATTCACTGTCAAGAGCTCTCTAAGTCCTTTGGAACGAGGATGCTCTTTCGCGATTTATCAATGAGCATTTTTTCGGGCGATCGGATTGGACTGATTGGTCCTAATGGAACCGGCAAATCAACTCTCCTCAAAATTCTTGCCGGGCTTGAGAGAGCAGACTCGGGTGATGTTTCGATGAAACGGGAACTCAAAGTAGGGTATGTCCCTCAAACTTGCGACTTTCCCGACGAGCTTCCGGAAGAGATTTTACTTAAAGTGCTCGAAAAAGATAAAAATCTACAAGACTATGAAAAAGAACCTCTTGTCAAAACATGGCTTAGCAAAGTGGGCTTCAAAGACAACGCAACATCTGCTGCGCGTCTATCTGGTGGCTGGAAAAAAAGGTTGGCTCTTGCCAAGGAGTTGATCTCCTCCCCCGACCTTCTTCTTCTGGATGAACCTACTAACCACTTAGACCTTGAGGGAATTTTTTTTCTTGAAAAATTTTTAACAAAAGAAGCGACAACATATCTTCTTGTCAGTCACGATCGCTACTTCTTGCAAAATGCTACAAACAAAGTGATTGAGATCGATTTTTCTTACCCAAAAGGGATTTTTGCAATCGATGGTAGCTATGGAACCTTTCTAGAAAAAAAGGAAGAGTTTTTAAAAGGGCAGCTGGAGCGACAACGCTCTCTTGCTTCTAAAGCAAGACGAGAAACAGAATGGCTACGCGCATCGCCCAAAGCGCGCACTTCAAAATCAAAGGCGCGCATCGAAGATGCTCACGAGCTTTTAGAAGAGCTTTCACAAGTTAAACAACGGAATAAGGAGAGAAAAGCGGATATTGATTTCGCAGCATCTGAAAGAGAAACAAGAAAACTTCTTGTCGCAAAAAATTTAAGCAAAAACATTGAAGAGCGCATCCTCTTTCATCATCTCGATTTCACACTCTCTCCGGGAACGCGTATTGGATTGATGGGACCTAACGGTTCTGGGAAAACAACGCTTCTTCGCATTCTTGCTGATGAACTCCAGCCAGATCAAGGGACGATTAAAAGAGCGGATAGTCTTAAAACTGTCTACTTTGATCAACATCGCACACAACTGCCAGACACAATGACATTGCGCACCGCACTCTCTCCTAATGGAGACTTCGTAGTATATCAAGGGCAATCCATTCACGTGAATGGTTGGTGCAAACGCTTTCTCTTCTCTCCCGACATTCTCGACATGCCCCTTGCAAAACTTTCAGGAGGCGAGCGCGCGCGGATTGCAATTGCGCATCTTATGTTAGAGCCGGCCGATCTTCTTCTTCTTGATGAACCCACAAATGACCTCGATATTCCGACGTTAGAAATTTTGGAAGAGAGTCTTCTCGAATTCTCTGGAGCTGTTGTTTTGATCACTCACGATCGCTGCATGTTAGATAGAATTTGCAATCTCTTCTTGGCTCTTGGAGACCCAAGCTGCACACAGCTCTATGCCGATTACGCACAGTGGGAGATGGCTACTAAAACTATAGCGCAACCGACAAAATCCAAAGAAAAAAAAGCGGAATCTAAAGCTCCGATCAAGACAAAGCTAAGCTATGCGGAGAGAAAAGAATATGAGGAGATCGAAAAGAAACTCGCAAAACTAGAAGAAGACGTACAAACGCTCAACCGTTTGCTTGGAACACCCGCTGTAACAGAAAACGCAGAGCAGCTGCAAGAGACATGTACTACAATCGCTCTCAAAGAAACGCAAATCGAGCAACTCTATCTTCGATTCCTTGAACTTGATCAAAAAAATTCTTAGCAAAACACCTCTCCCCTATCCCCATTTAAGTTTGGTAACAATCAGGATCTAAGCAAGAATGGGGAGGACAGATAAATTAGTAATAATAGTTAAATGCTGCTGAGCCACTAGCAAAACGCACTGAGTTGCGTCCCCCAACACTAACAATCGCACCGACGATCAACCCGAGATTTGCATTCCAGTTATATTCAAGCGCTGGCGCTAAACTAAAACGAACAGAAGAAGGTCCTCCAACGACTGCATCCACATTACTACCAATCCCGAGGGGATCAATAGGCTGACCACCAACTTCAGCTGGAAGCCCTCCCGGAGTCGTGCTTCCAAGGGCACCCTTGAATCTCGTCTTAGTAGCTGTTGTACATGCCGCATCAAGAGCCAAGACCCAACGGTGCGTCATTGAATATTCTAACCCAAGAAGAAAACCGAGCACGTTACCCGGGTAAACCTTGCCAGCTGTTCCATACCCTCCCCCATACGTATTAAAGCCACGCACATGAACGGGTGCAGGATATGTATAGGAAACACTAAAACGTGTATTTAGATAATGAACACCACTAAAAAAATTGAAAAGCTTACCAACAACAAATCCCATGGAAGTTGCAAAAGAACCAGAACCTCCAATGTCCGTTTTATGTTTGTTTGGACTGAGATGTTGATATTTGCCAACAGGGAAAGATTCTTTAATCGTAAAACGCAATGATGGGTGCCAATTCCAACCCGGCTGATCTTTTAGAAGCTGAAAATCAAATTGAAGAGGAAAATCTGTGAAACGCGTTGTTGAAGCCCCCTGTGACCAGCTATGGATAAACTGTGGAACAACTGCAATATCCATCCACTTTGTTAAACCGGTTTGAATCAGCACCTGAAAGCGGAACTGAGAAAATGTCGGTGTATGTGTTGCGTGCCACTCTCCATCATACTGCGCATTCGTTGATCCATAATAAATGTAAGGTTCAATATCGAAATGCCCTACAGTGACAATATTTGCTGAGGGCGTCAAAAGAGGACCTGTGAACCAGGGTGTATAGGTTTTCAAAGTCCCAGGTGGCGGTGATTCGGGACCGCCATGTCCCTCTTTGCCTAAACAGAACGAGCTTGCTGCAAGCAGTGAACATACCATAAACCGTTTCATCTTTTCCCCCGCATTATTATGAAATTTTAAAATAACACTCCGGCCTCTTTAACGACAAGAGGTTATACAGTGCTTCCACTTAAACCCCGAATTGTGACCTATTTGAGCACTTCTTTTTCTTCTTTGATAAAGAAGAGAAGTAAATATGCTAAGACTAAAACGATCGGAAGACATGAGAGGGCAACCTGATAATCCCCCGTTTTATAGATACGAATTCCATTCTGCATCGTTCCATCCCAGTTAAAATCCAGTAAAAATCCGACAAAAGGTTGTACAAGAGCATCGCCAATGGAAATTATAAAGTTAGTAAATGCCGCAGCCGTCGCTTTTGCCTGTACATTACTGAGTTCAATTGCCAAAATAAAACTAAGAAGTTCTGCCGAAGAGAAAAATCCTACAAAAAATAGAAGAACATAAACTGCATAAATTGGAATTCCTGGGAAATAAATAACGGGAATCAGACAAAAAAGAGTTCCTAAAACACCAATCCGAATTGTCGTTTTTCTCGCCCCCAAAAAATCAGAAAATAACCCTGTAAGAGGACCGCCAACAAGCCATCCTGCAAAAACCATGGACATGGCAAAACCTGCCACTTCTTTAGAAACACTGTATGCCGTCTGCACAAAGGAAAGGCCCCAAAGACCTGCAAAGGCAGTTGTTGTCATATAAAAGAAAAGAGCTGCTAAGGCATTGACCCACGTAGATTTTTTCGAAATCACCTGCTTGAGTTTTTCTAAAACATGCATTTTAACATGAAATGTCTCTCTCTCAACTTCACTATTGTGTCTATCTGTGCGCAAAATTAAATAAACAATGACACCCAATACGACACCAAAAACCCCAAAAACACCAATTGAAGCCCTCCACCCATAATCGCGAATGACAACTGTCAAAGGTCCGGTGCCCGCAGAAGCTCCTAACATGGCGACTGAGTTAGCAATTCCAATTAAAAAAGCTCTTTTCTTTAAAGGAAACCAGTGAGACGTTACATAGACCATCGCAATAAATGCAAAAGCAGAACTTCCTCCAATGAGAAGACGTCCCATACTCGCAACAGTAAAATTGCTTGCTATGGCAAATAAAAGAGCTCCAGCACCACAGAGAACACAAGCGATGCTTAAAATTCTTTTCACCCCAAATCGATCCATAAGAAGACCAACGGGCAATTGCATAGGTGCATAAGCGTAAAGATAAAATGCACTCAAAAATCCCACAGAAGATGCCGTAATCTCAAAGCTTGTCATCAACTCAGGAATCATTACACTAGGAGATACGCGAAGCAGAAATTCATAAAAATAGAAGATCGCTGCGAGGGCCCAAATGCACCATTTTAAAACGGGAGAAGTATTACGCATGACATTAACTAAGTTTAAAGATGTAGGTTATTTTAACTCTTATTTTTCAGCCAGGTTTTTCTTCATACCTATATTCTTATTTTTACTCTCATGCAATGGTGTGGAACAACAATCTTCTGAGACTCAAGAAAGAAAGTATGGGACATGGTCCTCACCAATTACCGCAGAAAAAACGTTTGATGCTGTCAAAGCGTACAATAATCTTTTTTTTGACAACAACACACTTTATTGGACTGAAGTCCGGCCTACAGAAGGAGGGCGTTCTGTCATCACTTCCCTTAATGGGGATATTACCCCACCCGGTTTCAATGTACGCACTCGTGTTCATGAATATGGAGGGAAATCTTATACTGTAGAAAATGGGGTTGTCTATTTTGTAAACTTCAATGATCAGCAAATCTATGTGCAAAAAAAGGAAGAAGTAAAACCTTTAACGGGACCTGGAATCCGTTTTGCCGATCTTATAACCACAGAAAAAGGCATCGTTGCAGTTGGAGAACTTCATCGGGGGGAGCATTATACTGAAGTTGACAACTTCTTGAGCTACATCGATAAGAAAACCGGCACTTCCACCATCTTATCTTCTGGTCAAGACTTTTACTCATCTCCAACTCTTAGCCCTGATGGGAAAACCCTCGCCTGGATCTCTTGGAATTTTCCCAATATGCCTTGGGATGGCACAGAGCTTTGGGTTGCTAATTTCAATGAAGGAACGCTAACTTATCCCCGCCTAGTAGCAGGTGGCGACAAAGAATCCATCTTTCAACCAAGCTGGTCTCCAAGCGGAGAGCTTTACTTCGTCTCAGACAAAAGTGGATGGTGGAATCTATATCGCTTAAAAGACAATCAATATGAAGCAATGACTCCTCTTGATGCTGAATTTGGCCTACCCCAATGGCTTCTTGGAATGTCAACATATGGGTTTACGGACAAGGGAGTTTTATGTACCTACTTTCAAAACGGAGAATCAGTTTTAGCTCTCATCGATTTTCACACTAAAGAACTAAAAAAAATTGCTGTTGAAGGAAATGATTTCAATCAAATTCGTGCTCAGGGAAATATAGCAGCTTATCTCAAAGGAAGCTGGACCCAACCCATAGCTCTTTTTCAACTCAACCTTGATATAATGGAGGAATCTTCCCTATCTCAAGCGCAACCGATTACAATCAATCCTGAGTACTTTAGTACACCGCAGCCCATTAGCTTTCCGAGTAAAAATGGGAGGACAGCTTATGGCTTTTACTATCCGCCAAAAAACAAAGATTTTACAGCACCTCAAAACGAGCTGCCCCCTCTCATTATTGAGGTGCATGGGGGCCCTACTGCTCATGTAACCGGAACTTTTTCCCTTGCTAAACAGTATTGGACAAGTAGGGGATATGCCATTCTTGATGTGAATTATGGTGGCAGTTCAGGCTATGGCAGAGCGTATCGAGATCTACTGAATGACAGCTGGGGAATCGTAGACGTAGAAGACTGCGAAGCTGCCGCACGTTATATGATCTCTCAAGGACTTGCCGATCCCAATAAAATTGCAATTACAGGAGGGAGTGCGGGAGGCTACACAACTTTAGCAGCCCTTGCTTTTACAAACACTTTCTCTGTGGGCGGCAGTTATTTTGGCGTTTCCGATCCAGCTCTTTTACTTAAGACCACACATAAATTTGAAGCACATTATTTCGACTTAATCATTGCCCCTTATCCTCAAGGGAAGGCAATCTACGACGCCCGATCACCTCTTCAACATGTCAATAAAATCAATCGTCCCGTGGTTTTCTTCCAAGGATTAGAAGATAAAATTGTCACTCCTGATCAATCTGAAATCATGTACTTGGCACTGAAAAAACACGGCATCTTTACAAAACTATTCAATTACGCAGGAGAGCAACACGGTTTTCGCAAGATTGAAAATCTGATCAACTCTCTTGAAGAAGAACACGCTTTTTACCAAAAAGTATTCCATGAGAACCTTCAATAGTTTTTATCTCATTATATTGTTAACTGGTTGCTCCTACGTACCCGAAAGAGTGAATGTCTCTTACGAACCTCTTCAGCATGCACTCAAAATGGAGCATCCCTCCGATCTCAATGTCGATATTTATGTTGTTGATAATAGACGAGATGGCAAGACAGTGAGCTATAAGAAGGGGGATCATAATGTTGAGCGCGCTTCAATAAAACTAGCAGGCAATCTTTCAGAAGAGATTACTCATGCTGTTGCTTTAGAGCTTAAGAACCGCGGCTTTAACATAGAAAAAGGCTCAACCCAAATTCAAATTGACATCCAGAAGTTTTATAACGAATTTAAAGAGGCTTTCTTTGGAAGTAGAGGCATTGCAGAACTTATTCTTTCTGTAACTGTGACAAAAAAAACAGGCAATATTTATTACTCTAAAATGATTATTGGCATTGGAGAAAATGAAAGCGTTTGGCTGCATTCAGGAAATAATGCAGCTAAAGCATTAAGCTTTGCACTCAGTGATGCAATTCACAAACTATTTACCGATCCTGCGTTTCTGCAAGCTCTCACTCGGGATTTAGCTCAAAAGAAATAAAAGCTATATGACATTTAGGCGATTGTGTAGCCTCTTTACCTATGCTCTGAAGCTCTTTTGCTATTTCTTTGATGTCAAAAGCGCATGTAGCGTCATTTGGATTAAAAAGAAAACATTCATCGTCTGCTTTGACCACCGATATCGCGTGTCCAACTCCTTTGTCGGGGGTCAGTAAAACAGTATACGCTCCATCCGGTAATTGCTTCACAAATCGTTCTAACTGTTTTGTCTTTTTATTCATATCCGTATGCGGATAATTGGTAATCTTTTGCATTTTAAGACCCACCTTATCTGCTAAAATGCACCATCTTGCTACAACACGCTGGGTTTCCCACGCTATTCGCTCTTTTTCAGGTAGGTCTTTTCTTTTTTTAATATGTAAAGCCTTTCCAAAAATTTGAATTAATTCCGCTTTCTTTGTAGCACCTTTCGCGTATCGATAACTGGCATATTTCACAGCTTCAAGCGGTTCTAGTCCCTTCTCAATTCCTTGTAGATATTTTGCATTGAATTCAAAGCTCATCCCTGTACAACACCCTCCCTCGATCATATCGCAACGAGAAAGATATTTCTTTTTAACAGAAATAATTTCATTTCCAATTTTCAACCATTTTTGAATTCTTTTTTTGCCATACATTTGGTACAAAGCTTTCTTTTCAGATACTTCCTCCAGAAGGATCTCTTTCACATGCCTTGGGGTGTTATAAGCAAAATTCACGATCTTATCAGAATAAGTAGCATAGGCCGTTGCATGATCACACCCTCGATTAATGTAGTAATGAGCAAGAGAGCTGTATCTATAAGAGGCGCCCGGACAGCAAGCAAGCCACAAGCATGCAGAAATAATTTTACAAAAAAGACCGATAATCACGTCAGAGGTAAGATCAGCCACAACTCTCAGAGTCTTAAGACGTTGATCCATAAAAGCAACCTTAGAAGGATGTTCATATGTTGGAGAAAGAGATAAGCAATTAATACTCGACATAATCCTCAGTTTTATTTGGAAATATTTAATATATCGTAATTAAAACAGCAATTAATAACAATATAGAACTTTATTTAATTACACCCCAACCAACTTATTTACTTTAATGGTTAAAAATAAATTTACATATTTATAAAATTCTTCTTTACAACTTTCCGACTCATCCTCATTCATAGCGGTAACTCTTACACGAGCATTTGTAAACGAGTGTCTTTGCTGCCAAGTAGCGTAAGTTTCGCCTTTTAAGTTAATCGGCTCCTCTGCAAAAGCCGGACTCACGCGGACAGCGCGCGTTAAATTAGATCCCACTGCCCACTGTCTAGGGACTTCAAAATCAAAAAAAGGACGCGGTTCTTTCGAACTCTTCTTTTCATAGATGTTAAGATAGCTAGAAAGCATTTCTTGATTTTTTCTCTGCATATGGAGAAGAGCATATTTTAATAAGCTCATCGCTTCCATCCTACAAAAGTACCTACCGCCTAAACGCGTTTTATTAGCAAATAAAAGTCTTGTATTTTCCGGCAATCCTTCCATCAAATCTGTCAATACCGTCTTAATTTTCTTTCTATGTGTACAATCCATAATCAAAACATCACGATATCCAGTTGGATCCCCTTTATAAATAATAACAGGTGTAACATGAAATACCGCTTCTCCAAAAATCACAATACCTACAGAAGAAATGTTCTGATCTGTTATAACTTCCTTAATTAATTGAGCTGCATCTTTTTTACACACGAATCGAATATCGATTTGATATTTTTGCTTGTAATGAGTTGCGATCTTTTCCATAAACTTTAGAGTTGGCGCATACGCATGCTCTAAATGAGGCTCCAGAATTTCAAAGGAGCTGTGAATTTTTCTACCTTCCTGAATTTCTTTAAGGATGGCACGACTAATATTTTCTATCCCATTAAACTTTTGAGCAAGAGATTCTATTGTATATTTTTCAAATCTAGGCTCTTTCCAAACGGGGAATTTGAAAAAATCGAAGTTCGTCTCTTCTGAGGCTTGAGGAAAGCTGTTGTGATCTTTTTCGCAAATACTACGAGCCATCTTTACCTCTTTTTTAATTTACAACCCCGAATTGTGACCTATTTGCAGCAAC
>DAHVFY010000029.1 GCA_027316765.1 Parachlamydiales bacterium
CTTCTGAGAAAATCCTGCCATCACAGAGCTTGCGGTTGGCGCCTGCTTGGTTGCCCAAGAGCCCACGTAATGGTTATCCCGTTCCACAGATATCGTTTCATGTTGGAGGTAGGTTCCTGCTTTCCGCCGGAGACTAGAAGCATCCAAGTCAGGTCTATTCAGCCCTGCTTTTCCATATGTCCCGTTACCGTTTGGTTCATGCGTTCCAACTCTTTTCGCACGTTACGACCTTACGACGGTTCAAACACAGGTTTCTCGCGTAACCATGTCCAACTTTGCTTGGAGGGATTCTCTGTTGAGTTCAGAGTTACCCCCTTTTGTCCCATGCTTGCACCCTCAAAAGTTGCCAGCTTCTTCAAGTGTGGGCCATGCTGTTACCCCAGATGTCAGGGGAGACGGAATTAAACCGTCACGATGTCTGCGACTTTCGGGTCGCACAAAGAGGAGGTCGAGGTGAAAATCTGTTTCATCAATCGTCATCCTTTTTTGACGAGCAAGAAAGCAAAAGCCTATTCCTAATTCTAGTAAAAACTGCTCAAGCTCTCGCATGATTGCATCTTCAAGATCCTTCTCAATGTATCGATCATCGAGTTTCAGAAATTCAAGCACGTAGGGGTCGCGAAATACCATGTCTGGCGTAAGCAGGTCTTCTTTACGCAATGCATCCAGCTCAGCTTGAGCAACCAGTTCTGGTCGCTTTGATAGTGCCGTTCTCTCAAAAAGCATTGAGTCGATCTTTTTGCTCAAGGTCCGAACGTTCCACTGTTCGATTCGACACATCTCGGCATAAAAATCGCGCTTGATAGCATCCTTGATCGGGAGGAGCAACCTGAAATGGGACCAACTTAATCGTCGGGTCAGCGATAAAATGACTTGCTGATCAGAAAAGACTTCAGCGAACTGTATCATCCGATGTAAGTTCTTCTCTAAGAATCCTTTACCGTAATCTGCCGTCAATTGTCGCCACAGTGTGGCGACAATCTTTTTCCCGTATTCGGCACGTTCATCCTTCGAGATTTCTTTGCGGATACGAGTCCCTACATGCCAATATAGTAAAGTCAGTCCGGCATTGACTGTGGATGCGACGGATCTACGGGTCTGATCAATCATGTGTCGTAGATCTTCAAGTAAAGCATCAGAGACGGCCGGCAGGGGCGCCTGCGACTGTGGAGGGGTAAGTGATGTTTGTTGATTCATAAAATATTTCCTTTCAAAATTTGATCTGAAATTTGGTTGCTAAACTGTTTTGTAACCTCCACATCCATGTGAGTGTACTGAAGAAGCATATTTAGGGTGCGATGGCCCGTAGCAGTCTGGAGCTGGAGATTAGAAGCTCCTTTTGCAGCTGCGTAGGTGCAAAACGTATGGCGCATGTCATGCGCGCGGCAGTTGGTGATGCCCGCACGTTTAAGGGCTTGCTGCCAGGCTTTTTTGATGTCGATCCGGCCAAAGGCTGTTTTACTAGCAAAAACGAGGGGCTTGTGAGGATTTCGATTTTGGTAGAGCTGCTGAAGTTCTTTGATGACAGGATCGCAAAGGGCGATGCTACGGGGACGGCCGTTCTTACTCTCCTTAATGAAAGCGATCTTGTTTTCAAGGCTGATGTGTTTCCAATCGAGGTTGAGGAGCTCGCCTTGACGAGCGCCTGTCGTTAACGAAAGCAGGATAAGGCAATACAGATAGGGAGATTTACTTTGACGGGATGCAGCAAGCAAGCGAGTGATCTCATCTTCGGTAAGAACGCGATCACGACCCGGATTTTCCTTGAGCTTGATCAGACGCAGGGTAGGGTTTTCACTAATCCAGCTAAGGTTTTTCGCTGCATAAGTGAGTAAAGCGGAAAGAGAAGCCATGTAACGATTTACAGTTGAAGCAGTCCTCTTGCCTCCTTTTAAAGTGGGAGTATCGATAAGATTTTGTCGTTCTTTTCCAAGAAGTTCTGGGGTAACATGAATAAGACCGTATTCACCAAGACAAGACTTCCAATAATCCAGATGGCGGCGGGTATCATTCGCTGATTTATGATGTTCAAGGGCGCCGTCTTGCAGATAGCGCTGCACAAGTTCCTTAAAGGTGCGGATCTTGTTGTGCTGGTCGAATTTGAATTGTCCAGCTTTGATCTGTCGCTCCACATCTTGAGCCCAGTCCTCTGCTTCTTGCTTGCGTTCGAAGTGATTGCTGATCGAAGGATGTCCTTTGATGCGGATGACGGCGCGCCACACGGTGGTGCCGTTTTCATTTTTGCGTTTGTAAATAGATGCCATAGTTCCAACCCGGTTGAATGTTTGCAATGGGTTGGATGGTGTGCTGGTTAAGATTGTTTTTTACTGCACCGCCATTGCACCGGGAAGACAAGATTAAAGTTGATCATTGATATTTGATCAAGCTTAAAATGGCTCACAGGTGTGTGTGGAAATGATGGGGCAGGTAGGACTTGACCCCACGACCAACGGATTATGAGTCCGCTGCTCTAACCGCCTGAGCTACTGCCCCGAATGTGGAGGAGATAATAGCGGGTTGGGGATAGGGAAGGCAAGAAAAATAGTGAAAATATGGGAGGTTGAGGTAGAATTATGGAGCTGGGGGGTGCGCGGTGATTCAAGTTGAAGATGTATGGATTGGATATGGGGGGCACGAGGTGCTTCAGGGGGCGTCGTTTTGTCTGGGCAAGGGAGAGCGGTGCGGGCTGATCGGAAGAAACGGCGCGGGTAAGTCAACGCTTTTCAGATTGATTGCGGGAGTAGAGGTACCGGATCGGGGGGTTGTGTTCACACCAAAAGGGTATCGAATTGGGGTGCTTGAGCAGCAGATCCGCTTTAGTGAAGGGAGTGTACTGGAAGAGGCGACGATAGGCTTGGGTGCGGAAGAATGGTACAAAGCGGAAAAGATTTTATTCGGTCTTGGATTTAACGATGCGATGTTGGACGCGAATCCAAGAGACTTATCGGGCGGTTATCAACTACGTGTTCAGTTGGCAAAAGTTCTTGTAGCAGAACCTGACTGCTTACTTTTAGATGAGCCCACCAACTATCTTGATATTTTATCGATCCGGTTTTTGACGCGATTTTTACAGCGTTGGGCAGGAGAGATGATTTTGATCTCGCATGATCTAGAATTTTTAGACGAGGTCACAACTCATATGATGGGAATTCGTCGGGGAAAAATTCTTAAAATAAAGGGTCAGAGCACAGATCTTTTTGAAATGATCGCGGAAGAAGAAGAGCTTCATGAAAAAACGCGTGTCTCTCTTGAAAAGAAAAAGGCGCATCTACAATCTTTTGTTGAAAGATTTGGAGCTAAAGCCTCAAAAGCAGCGCAGGCGCAAGCGCGAACAAAAATGATTGCAAAGCTCCCCGTCTTAGAGCGTTTGAAAGAATTATACCATCTAGATTTTCACTTTCATCAGGTGCCGTTTATGGGGCAGAAGATGTTAGAGGCGGTCAATGTTGGATTTTCCTATAAAGTGGATCAACCTCTCATCAAAAGATTTTCGATTGAAGTAGAAAAGGGCGATAGAATTGCCATCATCGGTAAAAACGGCTACGGAAAATCTACGCTCTTACGTTTGTTATCTCAAGAGCTTGAGCCGCAAACGGGCGATGTTACGGCGTCACCTAACCTTAGAATGGGTTATTTCGGGCAAACATCGATTGAACGGCTAGATCCAACATTAAAAATTGAGGATGAGATCGCCTCTGCAAATACAACGCTTAACATGGGTCAGATTCGAGGAATCTGCGGCCTTATGATGTTTAGCGGCGATTTGGCTAAAAAATCGATCTCTGTACTCTCTGGGGGTGAAAAGAGTCGCGTTCTACTGGGAAAAATTCTCGCACGGCCTTGCAATATCTTGCTTCTTGATGAACCCACTCACCATCTCGATATCGAATCGATTGAAGCATTGATCGATGCAATTGAAGAGTTTGAAGGAACTGTCATCATCGTCACTCATAGTGAATGGGCGCTGCGTCGTATTCCTCTTAACAAACTTGTTGTGTGTCATAATGAAGAGCAGGAGCTATTCTATGGCACTTATGATGAGTTTTTAGAAAAGAAGGGGTGGTCAGAGGAAAAGCAGGAAAAGCCGCAGGCTGTAAAAGTGGTCAAAAAAGCAAATTCTCAGCCCAACCCTTCTAAGAAGGCGCTTTTAGAAACAAAGAAATGTGAAGAGTCGATCGAGATCTTAGAGAAAAGTTTAGAAAAAAATAATGAAAAACTTGCAAAAATTGCTCCTCAAGGAAACTCTGTTGAAGTGCGCGATCTTGCTGCAAGCATAGCAAAAGAGGAAAAACAACTTGAAGCTCTTTATCAACAACTAGAAACTCTTTATAACACTTAAACCCCGAATTGTGACCTATTTGCAGCAACCCACTTTTTTAACAAACAGCTACAAGTTGAATGACGAGTTCAACTCTTGTGAGTTGGACGAGGAATGAAACGCAGTAGATGGAAGTTAAAAAGGAAGGGTTGCTGCAAATAGGTCACAATTCGGCGTTATAGATTAGGAGAATTTTCTGGAAAAAAGGACTGACGAGGGGAGAAAAATGTGAGAACGGTAAAAAGAAAAAGAGCAATTAAGATCCACAGCATAAAATAAAAGCAGTCATCAAGCGCAAGTGCCGTTGCCTGACGATCTAAAAGATTTCCAAGCTCAGCTAGGCTCTCTTCTCCTTTAATGTTCAGTTGTGCTGCATGGGCAAAATACCCTTTTGTATTAGAAGAAAATGCGGTGAGATCACCACCGAGGCGTTGATGAAAAAAAACTTGTCTTCTCAAAAACATGGTAGAGTAAAACGCAGTGCCAAGTCCTCCTGCTAAAACGCGTACTAATTGAAAAAACCCCACAACCGGCAATGCTTTTTCTTCTGAAAATGTATGAAAACAGATTCTAAAAAGGGGTGTTAAAAAAAACGCAAGGCCAAAGCCTGCAACAATTCTTGAAAAAGCAATTCTTTTTAAATCGATGTCGACGTTAAAAAACATGGTATGCAAAGAGGAAAGAGCAAGTAGAATAATCGAAATTGCAAGAGGAAACCGCGTATCCATCCGTTCATACCCCTCAGAAAACAGCAGCCGAGGCAAAATCCCCGCAATCGCCATGGTTCCCATGATCAATCCAATCCAAATCGGGGTGTAGTTAACCCAAAGACTAAGCCAAGAAGCAAGAAGAACGACCATGCCGAAATAGGCAGAAAATAGCACTCCCAAATTAATCAGTGCAAAACTAAAAGCGAAATTTTTTAATAGTCGTAAATCTAAGATAGGATGCGGATGATTCCACTCCCATAACACAAAAAAAAGCCCTGTTAATACCCCCACAAAGCTCAGAACGACAATGATGGGCGATCTAAACCAATCCAGCTGCTGTCCCATCGTCCAACTAATAGAGAGCGCAGAGAGACTCAAAACATAAAAAACATACCCTACTCGATCAAAAGGCGTTTTTTCTAAAGATAGCGAATAGTGCTTCAGCCTTTTATATAAAAATAATCCCGAGCCAAGAAATATGGGAACATTTGCATGAAATAACCACTGCCAATGATAGTCATAAGAGATCCATCCGCCACAGGCAGCTCCCATCGCAGGAACAACAGTAAAAATTGTCACAATCGTGTACGTGATGCTTCTTTTTTTCTCTTGAGGCGCTAAAGCTGTAAAAAGTGTAGAAATCACAGGAAAAAGTGTCCCTCCAAGCACTCCTTGCACCAATCTTAAGATGATAAACGAAGGGTAATCTGTCACTACAGCTGCCCAAGAAGAAAAACAAGCAAATAAAAACAAGACAATCAGAAAAAACCACTCAGACTTCATTCTGCCGATAGATCCCCTTCCAAGCGGCACTCCAATGGCGTTACCTATACTATAAAAAGTAACGACATAAAAGGAGATATCATTGCTAGCTCCAAGATCACCCACAATATAAGGAGAAGACATGAGCGGAAGTGTATTGTTCATTGCAACAAGAGCTAGCGCCACGAAAAATACAAAGAAGAGGGGTTTATCATCTTTCATCTTCAGAAATCTCACCTGGATAAAATAGCATTTCGGCGTACTTTGCAAGAATAGGGTCGAGATTCTCAAAAATAATGGAGTCTATCAATTCTTGATCTCCAGCCTCTTCCGCCTTATAAACAGCCGTAACATAATTGGGAGATCCTGCAGTCGATATTGGAACAAAAGTGCCTTCTTGATCGTGTAAATCCACAACTGCTTCCATCGAAAGTCCAATACGAAGAGGATGCGCTTTTAACTCCTCAGGATCAAGAGACACTCGCACAGGAAGTCGTTGCACAATTTTAATCCAATTTCCAGAGAGATTTTGTGGAGGAAGCAAAGAAAAGGCATTACCGGCACCTCCGGGAAGCCCTACAATCGTACCGTGAAATACAACATCATCCCCATAAAGATCCGCTGTTAACTTTACTTTTTGCCCGATTCTCATCTTACTCATCTGAGTCTCTTTAAAATTTGCATTTACCCAAATTTGATCCAAAGGGATAACGCTTAAAAGAGGATCTCCTGCATGCATCCACATCCCTACTTGGATTGTGCGTTGTGCAGTTAATCCCTCAACAGGGGCATAGATTTTGCATCGATAAAGTTGCACCCATGCTTCTCTAACAGCTTCTGCTGCTTCCTGCACCTGAGGATGAGAGCGAATGCAAGTGCCTTGCACATAAGCCAGAGCTTTTTCATACAGAGACTCTGTCCATCGCAATGCATAAAAACTTGCACGCAGCGCTGCAACAGCATGTTCATAGTCTTCTAAAGAAACTCCACCAGCATCCAGCACGTTATATCTGTGCTCAAAATCTTGACTTGCACGGATCAATTCTGCTCTTTTAATTTCAATATCAGATTCAAAAGCAAATACTTGATGATAGGCTTCACATACTTCACGTACAGCGCGTGCGAGCTCCTGCTTTCTTTTTTCAAGCGCAATCAAAGAGTCCGTTGGATCAAGTTCGACTAAGACTTGTCCTCGTTTTACTAAAAATGTATCGTCTGTATGAATTGCTGTGACAAATCCAGGTCGCAATGGTGTAATAAAAACTTGATTTCCCTCTACATAGGCATCATTTGTGTACTCGCGAAAACGAAAAACAAACAACCACAGAAGAAAAATAACTAAAAGTAATAAAAAGCAGGCGCCACCATAATACCAACAAAGCTTTTCTCTTTTCGACAGCGTCACTCTCTTACCTCCTCCTTTCTTATCGGAAGAATATATTCAGAGTGATACCCACCTCCAAGTGCCTTTACAAGCTTAATGGAAGCTAAATACTGGGCATAAAGCAGCGTCACATCTTCTAGTTTTTTATGGATCAGCTCCTCTTCCATCGCATATCTCGCAAAAAGACTGTCAAGTCCACTCTGCTCACGCAAAAGGGTCACACTAAGTCTTCGTCTAGCCCTATCCACAATCTTGTCTTGATCTTCTTTTTGCTTAAAAAGCGACTCTGCAAGAACGAGTAGATCTGCAACCTCCTGAACAGAGCGTAAAATGAGACTGTTGTAGCTGTAGACAGCCTCGTCAAAAAGCGCCTTCTTAGCGCGCACGTTTGCTTTGATAGAGCCTGCTGTAAAAATAGGAAGGTGTAATGCAGGCGAAACACCCATCGTCTTGCTCTGCCCATTAAAAAGCAGCGAATACATGACACTTTCAAGACCCAAAAAAGCGCCGAGACTAATATCTGGATAAAAATCTGCTTTCGCAGCTCCCACCTCATTAGCAATCTTCTCTACCTTCCAAATCTGCGCCATTAAATCTGGACGCCTTGCTACAAGATCAAGCGATAGGTTGTCAGGTATAATCAATGTCTTAGATAAAGGAGGTAAATCCTCATCCACCTCTAAAATAGCATCAGGGCTTTTTCCCATCAAAATGTTGATCAGGTGCCGATTTGTTTGAACTTCTTCTTTGATCCCATGAAGAAGCTTCTTGGCTTCAAAAACACCCTCTTCAGTAAACAAGGGAGGAAGAACAGAAAAAAGAGCATGCTTTCTTAGATGCTCTTGCAGCTGAGAGACCCCTAAACGGATGTGATAGAGATCTTCGTATAGCCTTTGACGAACTAAATTGGTTTTAAGAGCAAAATAAGCGATTGCAAGTGCCGTCGTCGTCATCAATTGAACATCAGCAAACTCAGCTTCTTGCACCTTCGCCTCCCCAAGCGCTGCCCGATAAAGATGACGATTCTTTCCCCAGAAATCAAATTCATAATTAAATGAAATAGTTAAATCAATCAGTGTTGGATTAATTGCAACATCTGGATTTAAAGCGCGATAAAGACCATGATGGCTAAGTAATTGCCACGTATCTTCAGCATTAAAATAAACAAGAGGAAATAATTTTGAGCGGACAACTTTAGCAATTTCAGCTGCAACGGAGATTCTCTTTCCTACGCTCTGTAAATCAGGATTATCTTGTAGAGCCTGCTCAATACAAAAAGCTAACTGAGGCGAATTAAACATCTCCCACCAATTCTTCTCCGGCCAATCTCCAAGAGAAAAAAAGCCTGTAGTCACGCTCTCTTCAAGAGAGGGCGTTAAAGTGGGAACTGCCAAAATATTTTCAGTTTGTTCCTCTTTAGACATAGAGATACATGAACAAAGAAACAATAAACTGAAAAATTTAACTTTTTTTAAATACATCGAATTAAACTTACTTATTATTCAAACCTCTTGTTACGAGATATAGAATAAATAGTCAACTTAAGCGATGCCGAAATGATTTGCTTACATGAAAATCTCATGATCATTCTTCTTGCCAAAAATATGAAATTTGATATGAGAAAGATATGTGCAGAAAAACTCTTTTTATCTTTTTCTGTTTGATGACTTCTTTTGTATTCGCCTCTCCGAGCATCCGGATATCCAAACCAGACGCTCTCATTGATGAGGAAATTGCAATTGAAATCAAAGGGCTTCGTCCTTTCCAGCGTATACTCTTACATGCACAAACAACTGATGCAGAACATGTTATGTGGAGCTCAGAAGCTATCTTTTGTTCCGATCAAAGAGGAAGAGTGCGGCTGACCAAAAACGCTCCTCTTGATGGCAGCTATAAAGGCGTTGACGGCATGGGGCTGTTTTGGTCGATGCTCAGCGATAAAGGAGCTGGAACTCCCTTCGAAATTCCTGATGAAATGATTGTTGAACTCGATCTCATCATTGACAAACAACCCATTGCATCACGCACAATCAAACGATTAAGGAAATCGCCTGAAGTAAAAACTTTTTCTGTAAATGAAAAAGGCCTTGTTGGAAAACTTTTCCTTCCGCCTTCTCTTCATCCTCTTCCCGTTATCATCACTTTAAATGGCGCAAATGGAGGGATGGGTAGAGAAAAAGCAGAGCTTCTTGCTTCTCATGGATTTGCAGTTTTTGCGCTTGCTTACTTTGGATTTGAGGGTCTACCTGAAAAACTAGAGAATATTCCCATTGAATATTTTGCAAAAGCGCTTCAGTGGGTACAAGCGCAACCAGATCTTGATGACAAACGCATTGGCTTATTCGGTATATCACGCGGAGCTGAATTAGCATTACTTCTTGGCACACATTTTCCTGACAAAGTGCGCGCAATCGTTGCAGTTGCTCCAAGCAGTGTGACCTTTGGCGCTCTTGAAAACACAACAATTCCAGCATGGGTTCTTGAAGGCAAGCCAATTAATCCCTATCCAATATTACCAAGAAGCAACTTACCCATGGTACATGGAAAAGATCCCGATGATCCTCTTGAAATCACTCCCCTTATCATAAAAGCCATGGACCAAAACCCTTCCTTTGAGGAAGCTGCTATCCCCGTAGAGAAAATCCGTTGTTCTCTACTCTTAATTTCAGGAGACGATGATAAAGTATGGCCAGCTTTTCTCTTTGCTTCCCAAATCAAACAGCGCTTAGAAGAAAAAAAATCCAAAATCTCCATGAAACACTACCATTATCTTAAAGCAGGTCATCAAATCGGAATCCCCTTCGTTCCCAATCCCTCTCTTTACTACCATCCAAGCTCCAAACTCTGGTTTTCCACAGGAGGTACACCTCAAGATAACGCAAAAGCTAGTCGAGATGCCTGGGAAAAAACTCTCGTCTTCTTTCAAAACAAATTAAAGTAAACTCAGCTCTTTAAGTTTTTTTATGTGCAATAGATTTTTATTTGAAAATAATTCGCAATCGACTACTAAAAGGATATAAGCGCATATTTAATGGTGGGGCTCATGAAGAAAAAAGTCGTAATTGTAACAGGAAGCTGTGGCCGGATCGGTCGAGCAATCGTCCGAAATCTTGGTCAAAATTATCAAATGGTCGGCTTTGAACTTTTAAAAGCATTTTATGCCTCCGAAAACGAAGAGCTAGTACCAGTGGATATCTCTTCCGATGAGAGCGTTCATCAAGCTTTCACTCATATTCGCCATTTCTATGGAAACGAGATCGCTTCCGTGATCCATCTTGCCGCATATTATAGCTTCGATCACAAAGAGTCGCCCTACTATGATAAGATCACAGTTCAAGGAACAAGAAGACTTCTTGATGCGCTCAAAAATTTTAAAGTCGAACAATTTATCTTCTCAAGTACCATGCTTGTGCATAAACCTTGTGAACCCAATCAAACAATTAATGAAAACTGGCCTGTTATCCCTACGTGGGGGTACCCAAAATCCAAAGTAGCAACAGAAAAACTCATTCACGAAAATCGCGGTAATATGCCAACTGTGATCTTGCGAATTGCCGGTGTTTATACAGATTATTGCGACTCAATTCCAATCAGTAATCAAATTCAGAGAATTTACGAAAAACAGCTAACTTCGCACTTCTTCCCGGGAGATATCTCTCATGGAGCTTCGTTCATCCACATGGATGACCTCGTCTCTGCTATTTGTACATGCGTTGAAAAACGCAATGAGCTTCCACAAGAACTCGTACTGCTTATTGGAGAATCTAAAACACTCAGTTACGATTACCTTCAAAGAACCATCCACTTTATCTTATTTGGCAAAGAGATGAAAACCTACCAAATCCCCAAAGCATGTGCAATGGCAGGTGCTTTTGTCCAGGAACATATTCCCTTCATGCCAAAACCTTTCATTAAGCCCTGGATGATCTCAATTGCCGATGATAACTACACCCTCGACATCTCTTTAGCAAAAAAAGTAATCAATTGGGAGCCAAAGAAAAACCTCAAAGACACGCTTCCTAAAATGATCTCTGAACTCGAAGCAAATCCGCAAGTTTGGTACAAAAATCACCACCTTACAGGGAAGGCATCTAAATGAAGTGGACCCACTATGTCAACATTTTCCTAGGACTTTGGCTCATTGCAGCTCCTTCTGCATTTGGCTACATGAGCGATACAAACTTAGCAAGTAATGACATCAGCTGTGGCATCCTTATCATCGCTTTTGGAATTTATTCTCTTACACGATTGAAAGTATGGGCTTCTTGGATGCTATGTCTTATTGGAATCTGGCTTCAATTCGCTCCCCTTCTCTTTTACGCACAAGAGCCTGCCGCCTATCTCAATGATACTTTGATTGGCGCCCTTCTCATCGGCTTTGCAATTTTGATTCCAAGACTGCCTCATGAAGCGGAAGACAACGCCCCCGAAATTCCACTTGGTTGGTCATACAACCCCTCAGCTTGGGCACAACGCATCCCGATTATCGGCCTTGCATGTCTCTCTTGGTTCCTTGCCCGTTATCTTGCAGGATTTGAGCTCGGTTATTATACAACCATTTGGGATCCGTTTTTTGGAAACGGCACAAGAGAAGTGCTCACCTCAACCGTTTCAAAAGCATTTCCCGTACCGGATGCCGGCCTCGGTGCTATGGCTTATACAATAGAAGCACTTTTAGGCTGCAAAGGCAGTGAAAAACGATGGCGCACCATGCCTTGGATTGTTCTCTCATTTGGTCTACTTGTCGTTCCAGTTGGAATTGTAAGCATCATTTTAGTAATGCTTCAACCAATTGTCGTAGGAGCTTGGTGCTCTGTTTGTCTAATGACAGCACTTTTGATGATCCTCATGGTCATTTTAACCCTCGATGAGGTCGTCGCATCAATCCAATATTTACATTTTAGCTGCAAGAAAGGTCACCCCTTCTGGCACACCTTTTGGAAAGGAGGCGCCATTCCAACAGGCCCTATCCGCAAACAGACACTTCAACAAGATTGCGGTTTTCTGGGCGTTTCCTTTGAACCGCATCTTTTCCTCGCAGCACTCATCGGCATTGCCCTCTTATTTGTTCCCGCCTATTTTGAACTCAAAGGAACAATTGCAAATATCGTGCACGTAGTAGGAGCTCTTTCCACTGTCATCTCTCTCATTACACAAGCTGAAGTCGCTCGTCTTGGACGCTTCATTAATATGCTGCTTGGTGGATTGCTTATCCTGTCTCTTTTCTTTTGCGAACCTATCCCTCCTCGAGTAGAATGGGTTCTTGCTATCGCTGGCATCGCTCTTATTTTACTCAGCTACAAACGAGGCAAGATTGAAGAGACCTATGGTTCCTACCAAAAATACATCTGTTAGCGCAAAGCTTGTGGTAAAAGTCGTACCAAAAAGCAATAAAACGGAAGTGATCGGCTGGGAAAATGACGCTCTAAAAATTCGCCTCCGCGCTGTACCTGAAAAAGGAGAGGCCAATACAGCCCTTATTGCGTTTCTTGCAAAATTTCTCAATCTCGCAAAATCACAAATCACCCTAACTCACGGAGAAACAAGCCGGTTGAAGCGATTTAGTATCACAGGGATATCTCAAGAAGAGTTAACCGAAAGACTAAACCTATGAGCAAAAAAGAACACAGTTGCCACGATCATAGCCATTCACATGCACATGGAAAAGCGCTTCATGCAGCCCTTTGGATAGCCGCTTTATTCATGATCATCGAAGTGATCGGTGGTTGGCTTGCTAATAGCTTGGCCCTAATCGGCGATGCGCTACACATGTTTGCCGACGTCGGTGCCCTACTTCTTGGCGTGATCGTCGTTAAAATCTCCATGCGTCCGAGCTCTCATACCATGAGTTACGGCTACCACCGAGCAGAAATTCTAGGAGCACTTGCAAGTGCAGCCTCTCTTTGGGCCCTATGCGGAGTCCTTGTTTACGAATCCATTGAACGATTAATAGAGCCACAACAAGTACAAGGTCCCATTGTTTTCATCATCGCGTCTTTTGGACTTATTGCAAATCTCATCATGATGCGCATCCTTCATCACGGACAAAGCCATAGCCTTAATGTCCGAGCAGCCTACTTGCATGTTTTAGGCGATCTCTTAGGCAGCGTTGGCGTTATCATCAGTGGTATCATCATCTGGCTAACCAATTGGTATATAGTTGACCCGATGATCACGATCCTCTTTTCCGTTGTTATCCTATTTAGCTCCGGAAAGATGATCAAACAATCGGTTCTCATCTTAATGGAATCAGCACCCAAACATATAGACCCTTTAGCAATTCAAAAAGACCTCCTCACGATTTCAACTGTCAAAGAAGTTCATGACCTTCACGTTTGGTCCGTTTCCTCAAAAAAAATCGCCCTAAGCGCCCACGTTATTGCAACAGATACTCACCTTGCCCTTCGAGAAACCCACCGTATTATTGAAGAAAAATATGAAATCCACCACATGACAATCCAAGTAGAACACCCGGCTGCCTTTGAATCTAAATTCTGTTACGACTGCGAAAAGGACCGCTCTTTTACACATACACCCCTTCCACTTGAAAAGCGCCCAAGAAAAACGAATTGAAAACTTCAAAATTTCGAATCGTTTTGCTTACTACCCCGAATTGTGACCTATTTGCAGCAACCCACTTTTTTAACAAACAGCTACAAGTTGAATGACGAGTTCAACTCTTGTGAGTTGGACGAGGAATGAAACGCAGTAGATGGAAGTTAAAAAGGAAGGGTTGCTGCAAATAGGTCACAATTCGGGGTACTAGGTGCCTTTCAAGCGGAAGGGGTATCAACCCATCCTTTCCGCTTTTATAATTAAATCAAATTGAATATAATGAAAAATATGAAGATACTATTATCAATATTATTATTTTTTACAACCTCTTTATCAGCGCTCACATTGAAAGATAAATTCATCAATGCACAAATTGGCGATTATATCGTCACAGAGCAGAGCAAAAACTATTCCCTTCTTTTCGTTCGCTCTATCACAGAAAATACAATCATCTTCGAAGAAATTACAGCCCCTGTTAAAGAAGTCGCATCCTCCAAAACAAACTGGCATGATTGGATTTTGGCACGCGCACCCAGCCACACATCATGGATCAGCTATGAGATCGACTTAAATAAAAATCATTTAAAAGAGAGCTTTTCTTATACACAAAATGGATGGCTTTACCTCCAAGATTCCGACTATCTGTTAGCAAAACTGCTCACCCTTTCTCTAGAACGCGTTCCTGAAACCGAAAGAAAACGGATAGGGCCGGCTCCATCCTCAGACGAAAGCGACACAAGAGCGCTCTGGAACCCAAGCCTTGTCATTGAGGGAAAAAAAATTGCAAAAACAAGAAGCGAAGTATGGCGAGGCAAATGGCCTGATGATGAAACACTTCTTGCCGGCTGCAGCATCCACCTCTACTTCGATGCAAATCGCCCCAATTTTCCCTTCCCTTATTGGATTGAAATTCAAAGCAGCCACTATGCATTAAAAGTGCGCACTATCGACTCAGGAACAGGGCTAGCATCTCCCATGCCTCTTTTGCCACACAAAACCCCCGTCTTCCTCGGGATTCCTCAAAGACAGTCAGAACATCTACAGTTTAGACTGCGTACACCCTCTTACTATCAAAACCTCAACCTCTATGCACTTGACCTATCCGCCTCAAATACAGAACTCATTCCCCTTCCGACATCGAGAAAAAGTTTAAATGAGAAAGGCGAGATGATCCTAGAAGTTGATAAAAAAAATTTAACAGAAATTTTAATCAGAGGCCACTCTTATCGCTTCATTGTGATTGCAGAAGAAGACAATGAAGGCTATGCTGAAACTCATCAGCCTTTCCTATGGAATTAGTCAAGTTATGAACAAAACTTCCTCAATGATATCTCCTCCACGAACACTTCCCGATCCCTTAAGAGAACCCCTCGTTCAACACCCCCCTAACCTCCTTATAAAAAGTAGTTTACACATCGCTATTTTTTCGGTTATAAAAAATTATTTTAATTCTTTAAAATTTCCTCATCAAACACAAGTTTATCAACAAGTTTTCCACATTCCATGAAGACAATTGAAGATTACACCATTTGTTACGATCCGATCCCAACAGAGGGCCTTGCAACACTTACATCCTCAGAAAGAGAAGAATATGACAGGCTTTATGAAAAAGGCCTGATCAACCCCAAAGAGATGCTCCCTAGCATTATAGAATTTAGCAAAAAACATCCCCATCTGCCCGAAATTCAAAACCTCCTTGCCGTCATCTACCTCTATCTAAAGCAAATTGATAAAGTGGAAGCTCTCATTAAAGAGAGTTACGAAACTTTTCCCAATTACCTCTTCGCGCGCATCAACTATGCAGATCAATGCCTGCGAAAGAAAAAACCCGAACTCATCCCTCAGATTTTTAATCATACATTTAATCTTAAAGCCCTCTATCCATCAAAAAAACAATTTCACGTCTCAGAATTTCGCGGCTTTATGGTTTTCATGGGATTTTATCACCTAGTCCTCAAACAAAAAGATGCAGCAGAACGTTATTACCGGCTCGCTAAAGAAGCAGAGGCTGACCACCCAAGTATTATGGCACTCCACAAAAAACTTTACAAAACCTCTCTCATCAAAAAAATTGCACAACGTCTATCTTTAAAAAGACGCTCTCGCTAGAATGATTCCTTATGAAAATAAACAGCTTGCGCAAATCGACACAAATCTTACGACGCACCTATCACCTTTTTCAGAAAAAAAAGAAACATCTCAGTCCTGAAGCCAAGACGCGACTTCAAGAAGTTTTTACATCCTTACAATCCGCCATCATGGCAAAAGATGCAACCATTGCCGATCTAAAGGCAAAGGAACTTCAAAATCTAGCCAAACTCCTATTGAAAAAAACACCTTTTGAACAAGCACGCGACTCTGTATTTGCAGTGGGGTTTGCACTTGTGATCGCAATTCTTGTCAGACTCACATGGTTTGAGCTTTATGAAATCCCGACAGGTTCGATGCGTCCAACCCTCAAAGAACAAGACAGACTACTTGTTTCAAAAACAGACTTTGGCATCAACTACCCCCTTAAACCTGAGCATATCTATTTCAACCCCGCATTAACAAAGCGCTCTGGAATTTTTGTTTTTACCGGGGAAAATATGGATATCCGAGATGTTGATACCCTCTATTTTTATATCTTCCCCGGCAAAAAACAATACATCAAACGCCTTATGGGGAAACCAGGCGATACCCTCTACTTCTATGGTGGACTTATTTACGGCATCGATGAAAACGGGCAAGATATCTCACAAGAACTACAATTACCTGAATTAAATCGCATCGACCACGTCCCCTATATCCACTTTGAAGGTAAAATCAAAACAGGTCGTAAAGTCGATGGAGTCTATTCTCCAATCGTCCTTTATCAGATGAATGAAGCCGTTGCAGAGTTGTCGTTTACAACCTCTGGAAAAGTTGCAGCCGCCTTAACCCCGCCATTTGCTAATGTTGATGATTATGGCAATCTTTTTGGAATAAAAAATTACGCCATGACCCGCCTTGTCACAAAAAGCGAAGTCAAATCCCCACAAGGTCTAGAAGAAGGAGCTCTCTATCTCGAGATAAAGCATCATCCAAGCCTTAAAAATGCTAAAGTTGCCTTCGATGAATATGGAAGACTCCGTCCCATGCTAACCCCTGCTATCTCTTATATCCCCTTGCAGGAAAACAACCTTCGCACACTCATGGCAAATATTTATACCGCACGTTTTGAGGTCGGAAATGGTGTAGCCCTAAGATATGGCAGCAACCCAAGTTATGCACGCCCTTTTGCCCCCACACTCCCTAACGTCCCAAATGGCTGCTACGAATTCTACTACGGCAAAGCGTATAAAATTTACCCACAGGGCATTGAAGTCCAATTACCCGCTGACCATCCCTTGTACCAATTCAGTCAAGAGCGCATCCAACTCCTTTTTAACCTTGGCATGGAATTCGATACGAGATTTGCACCTGACAGCACCCACCCAACGCTCATGCCCGCACGAGTTGCTTACTTCCGTAACGGAGACCTCTACGTCGCCGGCAACGTGCTCTTTAAAAAAGACGACCCTACGCTTATCGCCTTTGTCGAAAAAGAATCTAAAACGACAACGCCTTTCATCGATCCAGGACCACCATTAACACAAGATGGACAATTAGATGTCGCCTTCATCAAAAAATACGGAGTCAAGCTCCCCCCTAAAATGTATATGGCCCTTGGCGATAATTATGCTATGAGTGCGGATAGTCGCGACTTTGGTTTTGTACCCGAATCAAACCTGCGCGGCGGCCCCGATCTTATTTTCTGGCCACCGGGCCCACGCTGGGGCATGCCCAATCAACCCCCTTATCCCTTCTTTAATGGCCCTAGAACCATCATTTGGATTCTTGCGCTCCTGTCATGTAGCGGTTGGTATAT
>DAHVFY010000002.1 GCA_027316765.1 Parachlamydiales bacterium
ATTTGGCAAAGCGGGGTGAGTCTCAAGAGGGCAAGCGGAGAACAAGGACACGAAGTGCTTTGTTTCCGACATGTCTAATGAAGGTATTAAATTTTATTTTTCTCGTATCCTGTTAAGTTCTTGTGATACGTTAAAAATAGCTATGAAAAAGATCAGCATTGTCATCCTCGTCGGATTTCTAGCACTTGCCTGGCTTGATTTGTACGTGCATCAACTGCCACGCGGATTTTGCGCGCAAAAGGTCATTTCCTCGATAGATCTGCGCTCTGAATGGGAGATCGCGGCGTCTAAAAATAAAGAAAAAGCAAAAGAGATCCTCTCTCAAGATTTTTTCTATCTCGACAAAGGGACGCAAGCATACGTCTTTTTAAGCCAAGATGGGCAGTATGTGCTCAAAATCTTCAAACAACATAAACTTCACCCGCCTAGCATCGCCTCTTCCTTCATTCATCCAAAAAAAGAAAAATATCAGAAAAAAAAAGAGACATTTTGCGCCTCTCTTGACGGATGCAAAGAAGCTTTTTTAAAATTTCAGGAAGAAACGGGGCTTGTGTATCTTCATCTTAATAAAAAACCTGATCTGTCTAAACAAGTAAGCTGTTTTGATAAGAAAGGGGAAAAACATTCTATTGAGATCGATGATACCGTCTTTATGCTACAAAAAAAAGCTGATCTCATCTATCCCACAATTGCGAAATACATGACAAATGGACACGAAAAAGAAGCTAGAGAATTAATCTCTTCTATTTTTGATCTTCTTACCACCTTTCAGTTGCGCGGCGTTTATGATAACGACCCCAATTTAAAAAGAAATTTCGGAGTCATCAATGGAACTCAAGTGATTCAAATTGACGTTGGAACATTTCATGTAGATGAAACAAAAAAAATTGAGAACAATATTTCGTATGTTATTGCCCCTTTAAAGACATGGATTGCGGAAAATTATCCAGAACTCTCTTCTTGTATCCAACAACCGGGGTAATGCTTTTCAATCCAGCCAAGCATTTTTGTTTCAATTTTTTCTACCTCGTTCGACTCGTCTATTTTTACAAGGCCCAAAAAATCGATATGAATGGGTTGATTTCCAATAAAACCGTAATTGCGGCTAATTCCTGTATCGATATCTGTAAATCCTTTGCTGTTACGAAGAGCAACAAGATTAACAACAGCTTGAAGAGACTGCTTTGCTCCCTCGATATTTCCTACTTTGATCATATGACCAATGCGTTTGTACACCATTTCCGCTCGTTTCTGAAGAACAAATACTGTTTTATCTAAATCTACACGATATGATCCAAGTGCTTTATCAAAAAGTTGGACTTTTTTTTGGAGATGTTGCGTTGCATTAAGATGTACGTAAATAAGCCCTGTCTCTTCCTTAAGCTCTTCATAAGCCATCTTACATGCAGCAAAGGTGTTTTTAAGATGTAGCGCATGGCGTTCATCTTTTTCCTTATATTTTTTAAGCGGAAAAATTTTCGCCATAAAACTTGGTGTCAGGTGTTTCATTTTGAAAAATTTAAGCACATACTTACCATCTTCGCTTACAAATGCAAAGCTTTGAGCTCCATTGCCAAGATAATGAAAAGATTGAGATACAATCTCTTTTAAGGAGGGATTCTCCTCTCCTATTACTTCCCACTCTGGATTAAACGGGAAATTTGAGCTGATTTTATTCACACTAAAGTCGGAAGATTCACCAAAAAAAGCTAAAGCGACGAAAAAAAATAAAATTGGCCAAAAGGGAAGAAGCAGGGCGAGTTTTTTCATAAGATTCTAATAAAAAGAAGGGTTACATCATCATATTGAGGCGTATTTATACTAAATGCCTCTATATCTTGTAAAAGTTTTTGTGCAAGAGATGCGGCAGATTCTGCACCACTCTGCGTCTTTAGAAAATGGATTAAGCGCGCTTTGCCATAAAACTGCGCCGTCGCGTTATGAGCTTCTGTAACTCCATCAGAATAAAGAAGAAGAAGATCCCCGGAAATCAATTGAATATGCTTTGTTTCTATCGCATTCTCATTAGACGCTCCAAGCGCAATCCCAGCTGTTGCAAGTTCTGTAATTTCTCCATCCTTGCGTTTTAATAATCCTGCTGGGTGGCCTGCGCTTCCATACTCTAACTGCAATGTCAATGGATCAAAAATCCCAACCCATGCTGTCACAAAATGATGCGTATCCTCTGTGTCTTTGCAAAAAACCGCATTCGTTGCATCAAGAACTTTAGAGAGATTATTTGCATAAGAAAGATTGAAGCTGCGCAACAGACTTCGAACTCCTAAAGAATATAAACAAGCAGAGATTCCTTTTCCTGAAGCATCACCAACTGCCACCATTAACTTGTTATGAATGACAAATAGATCATAAAAATCTCCAGCTACCTCCTGGGCCGCTTGAAAGCCAGCTCCAATTTCAACGCCCGGAAATTCAACAAGACGTGTAGGCAAAAGGCTCTTTTGAATGCTCTTTCCTATTTTTAACTCTGTTTCAAGCGCTTCCTTCGCAGCTCTCTCGTTTTTTGAAATCTCAATTTGAAGAACAAGCGACTCAATCATCTGATTAAACGATGCGCCAAGCGTATTAATTTCTAATCCAAAAGGATCGTGTCGATAACGGGCGGCTAGGTCTCCTTTTCCCACACGACTCATCTCAAGACAAAGGGATGCTAAAGGTTTTGCCATCCGTCTTGTGATCAGATAGGTCATGAGAAATCCTAAAATAAAAATAGCGAAAAAAATGAACAGAAAGTTAGAGAGCCAAGAAAAAGCTGCGGTCGAACGAATCGCTTCGGTTGAGATCACAAAAACGAAAAAAAGATCGGTTCCCTTCCATGGTTTTTTCAATCCCACTTTGCCGACATTTTTGCGCATAATCTCAAAAAAATCACTATCTTTGTAGGGGGTTTTTAAATACGCGATGTTCTTAAAGTCTGCTTCTGGATCGTCCGCAACAAAAAGGGTGCCATCAGATAAAAAGATACCCATGTGAAAATCAAAGGGTCTTCCAGGTAAGCGCGATAAATGTGCAACAAATTCTTTGGCAGGAATCCCCACAAGGCGTACACGCTCTCCTTGGACACTCTCTGCAATATAAATCATTTTTTGACCTGTTTTAGGATCACAGGCTGCAAAAATAACACTCCCTTTTTTTAAGGCCTCTTCAATTTGAGGTGCAAAAGGTCCCTCTTTTGGGGTAACAAAAACTCCTTCATCATTGCGCAAATCGGCGAGCTTTTCCCTTTCATCTTCAATAATTTCTTCTACAAGATTTTCTTGCCCTTCAGCGACAAGATTCAAAGAAATATAGAACGTTCTCATACGTGCCTGATACTCATGCACATACACCAAGAGCGAATCCAAAATCAGTGGGACGACAAGCAGTAATAAGCAAACAAATAAAATTCTCCGAACTAAAGAGGATTGTGACTTGCCGGAGAATCGAAAATATGACATTATTGTATTCCTATACTCTATAAATTTATGATAACAAAAGAGATCAAGAGTTTACAACATCCGTTTATTAAGCATCTTGTTAAATTAAGAAAAGACGCGATTTATCGAAAAGAACATAACTGTGTTGTGGTCGCCGGGCGCAAACTTCTTAACGAGCTCCCTTCTGTCAAAATACTTCTAAAAGAAACACATGCAGCGTCTCATTTTCCTCATATAGAAGAAACCTATATTGTAACCGCTCCGATTCTTAAAAAAATCACAGGTCTTGAAAATCCAGAACCCATTGCAGGTATCGCGGCTATACCCCCTCCTGCAGATCTAAAAGGAAAACGGTTTCTATTGGCTCTTGATAAAATTTCTGACCCGGGCAACTTAGGGACTCTTTTGCGCACAGCTTTAGCTCTTGGGTGGGAAGGCGCGTTCCTCACAGAAGGCAGTGTCGATCCTTTTAACGAAAAAGCAATCCGCGCCGCAAAGGGAGCAACATTTCGGCTGCCCCTTCGTACCGGAACATGGGAAGAGCTAAGAGAGCTTATCACAACCAATCATATGCACTCTTTCGTAGCGGATATGAAAGGAATGCCTTTAAATCAAATTCCCAAACAAACACCTCTTCTTCTCATCCTTGGTAATGAATCAAATGGACCAAGTGCCTTTGCAAAAACGCATTTTCCAAGTATCTGTATTCCCATGCAAGACACAATGGAATCACTTAACGTCGCAACGGCAGGAGCTATTCTCATGCATCATTTAAGAGGTCTATGAAAGAAGATTTTTATCGAATCGAGGAAGAATTCCACGGCAATGATCGAAAACTTCATCGAAAGGACAGAAAACTTGCAATCGCAAAAGACCGCTCCAAATATAAAAAAAGCGATCAAGATCAACTGAAAAAACGCGCTCCCTCTAAGCTTTCCTCCGATGAAAATCTCTTACGAGGACGCGTTCTGTCCATTCGACCCGAAGGAATTTTTGTTGAAACGGAAGGCAACATGCACAAATGCATGTTAAAGGGCTCTCTTAAACTTGACAAAGGACTTCTTACGAACCTAATTGCCATCGGCGATTTTGTCCACTTCACGGAAGAGGGCATCATTCTCATCATTGAAGAACGCCATTCTCTTCTCTCTAGAGCAGATAACTTATCGCAAAGAAAAGAGCAACTAATTGCCGTTAACATCGATCAGGTCCTCATTACCATGTCCGTTGTTTTTCCAATGCTCAAACCTCCTCTCATCGATCGATACATTATTGCAGCAGTTAAAGGAAACATGCAGCCTGTTCTCATCATTAATAAAATTGATCTTTTAGAGAATGGAACGCCTGAGGCCGAAAAAGAAAAAGCTCTTTTTGAAGAGGTGGTAAAAACCTATAAAGATCTCCATATTCCCGTTTTTGCTATCAGCACAAAAACAGGCGAGGGGCTCGATGCCCTCAAACGCGCGATGCAAGGAAAGTCATCTGTTTTTTCTGGGCAATCCGGCGTTGGAAAATCTTCCCTTATCAATGCAATCTTTGGAACAACATTTCTCACAGGAGATATGGTGGGAAAAACAAATAAAGGCTCACATACAACAACAGTTGCAGAACTCTTACCAATCGAGGGAGGCGGATTTTGTATCGATACCCCCGGTATCAAGAGCTTTGGCATGTGGGATCTTGACCGCAACGAACTTAAAAACTATTTCTCAGAGATGCAAGAATATGCTCCACACTGTCGATTTCTTGACTGCGCACATCTTGAAGAACCAGGATGCGCTGTGAAAGAAGCTGTTAATGAAGGAAAAATTTCCCTCTTGCGCTTTGAATCCTATTGCGCTTTAATGGCAAGTCTTTCCGAAGAACATCGCAATCGTTAGAGGTTATTATGGCATCTGCAAAAATTGCATCTATCCACGCTTTAGAAATTCTCGACTCTCGAGGAAATCCCACTTTAGAAGTCTTTGTTACCACAAATGAGGGAATAAAAGGCAAAGCCGCCGTCCCTTCAGGTGCCTCTACGGGTGAACATGAAGCAATTGAACTACGCGATCAAGACAAAAGTCGTTACTTCGGTAAAGGAGTTAAAAAGGCAATTGCAAATGTAAATGGAGCTCTTAATCAGCTCCTTGTTGGGAAAAATGTTTTAGATCAATCAGCACTCGATCACGCGATGATTGAAGCGGATGGCACACCCAATAAAGCGCATTTTGGCGCAAATGCAATTCTCGGAGTTTCTCTTGCGAGTGCACACGCCGCTGCAAACACACTGAAAATACCCCTTTATCGTTATCTTGGTGGAAATGAAGCGTGTCTACTCCCATGTCCGATGATGAATATCCTCAATGGAGGCGTGCACGCAGATAATGGTCTTAACTTCCAAGAATTCATGATTCGCCCAATTGGAGCCCCTACACTCAGCGAAGCGCTCCGCTATGGTGTCGAAGTATTTCACACATTAAAGGGCCTGCTTAAACGTGCAGGACATGTAATATCTGTTGGCGATGAAGGAGGATTTGCGCCGAGGTTAACTTCCCATGAAGAAGCTCTTGAATTCATCTTAAAGGCAATTGAGCAAGCAGGTTATACGCCAGGGCAACAAATTACTCTTGCTCTTGACTGTGCAGCATCTGAATTTTTTGACAAAAAAACAAATCTTTACGCAGGAAGAACAGCAGAACAACAAATCGAATATCTCGCCTCGCTCTGCAATCATTACCCCATCGATAGTATCGAAGATCCCCTCGATCAAAACGATTGGGCTGGATGGAGAAACCTCACTGCAAAGCTTAAAAATCGCGTACAAATCGTTGGAGATGATATTTTTGTTACAAACGCTGAATTTCTTGAAAAAGGAATTAAAGAGGAGGTAGCAAATGCGATTCTCATTAAAGTCAACCAGATCGGCACGCTCTCAGAGACTTTGGGAACAATCCAGCTTGCTAAAAAAAATAGATATGCAACTGTTATCTCTCATCGCTCCGGAGAAACAGAAGACACCACCATTGCAGATATCGCTGTTGCGACAAGCTCCGGCCAGATTAAGACAGGTTCACTCTCTAGATCAGACCGCATTGCTAAGTACAATCGCCTTCTAGAAATCGAAGACGAGCTCACCCCTGCAAGGGCCCGCTTTCATCGATAAAATTCAAGTTATGAAATAGAAAGGCTCTGCTGTAATCAGCTGTGTATGTGCTGTTAAAGGGCGCAACCTTCTTAAAAGAGAAAACTCCTTAATCGCACCTGCAAGATGTCCATATTTGGGAACGCAATCGCCCTTTGTGACATATACCGTCATTTTATTATCGAGGTCTAATTCTCTCCACTTCTGATAGGCCTTTTTGGCAAACCCTGGGGGACCAAAAACTGTAGCAGACTGAATCTCGTTGGGATGATAAAGAAGCGCATAAGCTGCAAGAATGCCACCCAAACTAAATCCAATCGCTTGAGGCTGATATGCATTTTTTAGCCACGAAGAGATCTGTGGAAGCGCCTTCACAAAACAGGAATATCCCACTCCCTTAATATCAAGATCTGAAGCAATCGAGCGACGCCCTTTCCAAGAAAGCTCCGTTCCTCGAAAAAGAAGGAAAGAAGGCGCTCTATCATTCAACGCTACAAGACCGAAAACTGGCATCTCTTCATCAAGAAAGATCACTTTATCTACGACATAGCGCGTGAGCTCTTTCTGCATCGGAATAAGCAGCTCCATCCCCTCTTTTAAAGAGCGAAAAGCCAAAATCTTAGCCAAGACCTCCACAGTCATTAACTCCAAATCAGCTGCCGGTGCCTGATCAAAGATCAACTTTAAAAGATCTGCTACAAGCCAAATATCCTGCTCCCTTTCTGTAACAACACCAATCAGAGGATGGTTGACTGAAAAAAAATGATGCCTATCTACAAACTTAACAAGATCAGGAATATAATTTTCCCTTTTTTCTTTTGTTGTTTTAGAAACAAAAGAGCATGACTTTTCGGGAAAAATTACACCCATTGCAAAATTAGCAGTCTGAAGTGTCTTAGCGCGTAGAAAAGAGGTAATCAAACGCCTCTCCAAATTCTTGAGCGATTTGCTTCTCTTCAACATGTTCTAAAGTGAGAATTCGCACCGCATCTGATTTAAAAATTTCGCCCTCATTAGAAAATCTAGCTAAGAGCTTGCATTTTCCATTATGAAGCATAAATTCATAAGGGGTTCTTCCTAAATTGTATCTAGCGGATACAAGAAATGGCCACCGATTTTTGGAAAAAATCGACTGCCCATCAAAGTATTCGCCATAACGATCATCTCCAACTAAATAATGGATAATACTTGGGAAAATATCGATGTGCGATGACATCTTTGCAAGAGGCTTTTTCCCCATCTTATAGTAAATAGGAACGCCTGTTTGTTCAATCGTAAGAGCTGATGCATGAAAAAGGTGCCCATTTTCATAAAATTCTTCACCATGATCTCCTGTGAAAACAACAATTGACCCCTTTTTGTCTTGAAGATGATCCATCACTTTTCCAAAAAGGCTATCAACATACGATAAAGCATTCCGATAACGGTTCTTAAGTGGTCCTAAATTTCCTTTGAAAAAAGCAAGCTTCACATAATTCACAGGATCTTCAATCGGGAGGAAAGTTGTCTCGGAGGGAGGCCAACTATACTCAAAATGTGTGGAATCAAGAAAAACAATAAAAACTCTCCCGCCCACCTCTTTTTGCATGTCCTCGCAAAGTTTATCAATCACCCTGCCATCTCTTGCATAAAGAGGTTCGTTTTCAGTGCCAAAAAAAGTAAAAATAGAATCCGCAAGATAAGTATCCTCTCCAAAAATCACCTCATCCATCCGAAAAAAAGAAAGACGAGCCGATGTATAAACATGAATCTTATACCCCATTTCCTTAAGAATTTTCATTGGAAGAGCTCCCTTGGGGATTTTACTTCCCCAATACATCGGGAAACGGGAATGAAAAATGGAAAACCAGGAGGGTTGTGTTGCGTTCGCATTAGAAAGAGTTAAATCCAACCGGATATTTTTTTTACGAAAAGAGGTAAGATTGGGCGCTACATCTCGTGTAATAAAATCATCTCGTAGACTCTCGACCACAAACAAATAAATATCAGGTTTAGTTTTTAAAGGCTCCACGGCAACTTCTGTGGTAAATTCTCTTTCTTTTAATGTGAAAGGAAGCGTTACAAGAGCGCCATCGCGTTGCAAAATCCCTCTTTTCCAAGGTAAAGCTTGTGCGTAGTTTTCATAAGCAATCCCTCTGACGAAAAAAAGTCCAGCACACTCGATCACAACAAACAATAAACAAACGCTACCAAATGTCCAGATTAGCGATGGTAAAGACAGTTCACATTTTTTTGCGTATTTTTCAGTTAAGTAGAAAGCGACAACTGCGAGCTCAACAATTGCAAACCCAATAAGTGCCCCTGTAACCCACATTCCAATCGAGACATTACTTGAATACAGTTGCTCCACAAAATTATAAATGTGCTCCTTGGAAATCAGCGTTGTAGCATCCCAAAAGGAGAGGCCTAAAAGACGCACCAAAGGAAAATCGACAATGCGCGCCACAAATAGTACTGCTGTTAATGTAATGATCCAAGGAAGAAAAGCTCTTGGCAAGATCTGGATCAAAATAAGAGCTGCAAGTGTTTCCAGGAATGACTGACCAATAGCCTGAATAACAAAATAGACACGCTCTATCGAGGTTGCACCGTCGATTAATAAGGCATGATACCCATGTAAACAGGATAACCCGACAAACAAAAACCCGAAGTAAAATAAATTAACTGAAACCTTTTTAGAAAACAATTAACTCCTCCTTGGACTCTGATGCTGCCTTCTGAGGTAGCAATCAGGGTCTTGGCTCCTATATCGCTTTCTAAAAGAAATTTCACTTATAAACAAGAGAAATAAAGAGGTCTACAAAACAGTTACAACAAATAGCGAACAAGGCCTTCCCAGTTATGATGACGGACATAGTACTCCACCCTTTCCGGATCAATGTCAAGGTACTCAGCAAAACCTGCAATATAAGGAACCAAATTGTCTCTTGCCGCTTCCTCTCTCATTCGAGGAGAAAGGCCGTCCATAAATCCATCCCACTTAAAACTACTCTTTCGAATTTCTCGCATTGCATTTTTTAAGTGATGGCTGGAAAAAATAACACCAAGAAAACGAAAGGGATGAAGATGTTCAATCTGTTTTCCCTTTCTTTCTAACTCCCTTTTTTCAAACAACAAGGAAAAAATATTTTTATCCGCCATTGTGGAGATAATTTTGTGAATAATCTTTTCATCTTCACTTGAGAGATGAAGTGTATGAAAAAAATCTAACGCATCATCATTGACACAGTAAATATCATTCCAAGATATTGCCTCAAACAATTGCTGAGATTTTGCAAATACGATCTCTTCCTCAGAAGAAATCCCTTCTAAACAACATTTTTGAAACTTAGCATTCAAATCGTCTTTTGCCTCTTCCAAAGAAAAACCTTCATCGAGGTACCCTTTTAACACTTGAGTACACTCTTCCTTCGTGGGAGGAGCAAAATGACCAATAAAAGCCACTAGCATTATGCAGTAGAACATCTTTCCCTCGTCAAATGAAACAATATAAAATAGATTTTAAATTAAGACCAACATTTTTCTTGCTTCAAATAATTAAAATAATGTTTATAGAAAAATAAAGGGTATACTGATGCAACCTACAAGGCGCACAATTTTCTTATTCGGAGAAGCAGAGAAAGGAGCTTTTTGCACCCCTCTTGTATGTCGCTCACTCCCTCAGCTCATCGATACAGTTGGAAACCCGCCTGAAGAAAGCCAAGGAATCCTTTATGCAGTCCAAACCCTTCTCTATGAACGAGAGCTCATTTTTTTTAGAGTAAAAGAAGAAGGGTTTAGCACACAAGATTATCTACGCGGACTTAACATCTTAAAACAAAACGCAAAAGCGCTCAACCTTGCAGCAATTTGCATGCCAGGCGTTGGAGATGTCGATCTCATCGATGCAATAAGCCCTATCTGTCAACTCCACAAAAGCCTTCTTATCCTCAACGAAAAAGACCTCTATGACTACCTCATGGGTTAGGGCTAAAATAATGAGCAAGACCTGCTGTCGACGGCTCGAGCGCCTTAGCACCGGCATGCCAATTCGCTGGACAAACCTCTCCATTCAGCTCATGGAAAATGATTGCATCTACAAGACGAAGGACCTCATCAACAGATCGACCAATCGGAAGATCGTTAATCATCTGATGTCGTACGACCCCTTTTTTATCAATGATGAATAACCCTCTATACGCAATCCCATCATCTTCTTTAAGAACGGAATAATCTTTCGCGATCTCTTTGTTCAAATCTGCAACAATCGGATAACAAACTCCCTCAATCCCGCCTTGGCATTTAGGAGTATTTAGCCAGGCAAAATGGGAATATTGACTATCAACAGAACACCCGATCAATTGAACGTTTCTCTTCTTGAACTCTGCTTCTTTATCCTGAAAAGCGTGCAACTCTGTAGGACAAACAAATGTAAAATCCAAAGGATAGAAGAAAAAAACGACATACTTACCAAGAAAGCTCTCTAAAGAAAACTCCTCAACAATCTGTCCATTCATCACAGCTTTAGCTTTAAAGCCGGGAGCTTTTTTTCCTATTAATAAACTTTGATTACCCATTACCAAATCTCCTTTTTGCATCCAGAAGCCAACTAGCTTCATTTTTAATTGTCGTCATCTCCCCGTGTCCGGGAATTACCCTCGTATCTGGAGGAAGCCCAGCCAATCGTTTTAAAGAGCTCCACATTGCGTCGGCGTTCGACTGAGGAAAATCAATTCTACCCATTGAATTTCGAAAAAGCGTATCTCCGGAAATGAGAAGCTTTTCTTTTTCAAAGTAAAAGCAGACACATCACGGCGTATGTCCCGGAGTGTGAATTACAGAGAACGCAATTTCACCCAGCATCAAAACTTGATGATCCTCCAGCAAATGATCGGGAATTACAGGTTTTGCGGGAATGAAAATCGGCAAAAGATCTGCACCCGGAGAGATTAAATTAGGAGCATCTAATGTGTGAACATAAACCGGCATCCCCAATTTTTTCTTAAAAAGAGCAACTTCTGCAATATGATCCTGATGAGTATGCGTCAAAAGAAGCATTTCGACTGTAAGCCCAAGCTCCTTAATCCGTGGTAATATAAAAGAAGCAGAATCTTGCGGTGCATCAAACAGAGCGGCTTTTTTCGTACGCTCGCACGCAACAAGTACGATATTGGTATCGACAGGGCCTGATGAGAAAATCTCAAAGATCATGGGATCTCCCGGCAGAATATCAAAAAATGGCAAATGGTGCACCGGAGAGGATTTGAACCTCTAACCGCCCGGTTCGTAGCCGGGTACTCTATCCAATTGAGCTACCGGTGCTTGGGGACATCATTATGTCACGACCCATGATTTACCGCAAGGTCAAAGGCACACTAACATCGTCAAAAAATGGATTGTTCAGACTATTTTTAGTATAAAAAATAATTAAATCTTTATAATAAATTTAAATTAATTTGTTATAATCAAATGCACAAACCAATAATTTTTAAATAAAAAAGGTAGATAAAAAATGAAAATAAATAAAGAAATACTTACTGCTATCGCTCTTGGCAAGGATCTCGCTTTCGATAAAGACGGAAACTTAGCCGAGGCCTCTCTTAAACAACAAATGTACAACGTTTTTACAAAAGAGGTAAACTCTGATCGAGCAATTTGGCAAGCTTTCAATGAAATCGAGTCATTAACCTGCAACGTATACGACACGGAGATCAAAAACCAAGCCCTAAAACGTCTTGGATGCGCTCAATTATGCCTAAAGGGGCTGGAAAAGAAAGTATTACAAACTAACAATCAAAAGCTTATCAGAGAGCTGACTTCAATCCAAAAAACTGTCCGGAGTTGTATCAAAGATATTGCTTAAGATATCGATAAAAATGCATGGAAGCGAGATCCATTTTTTGATATGATCCCTCTCCATGCACGTTGACTGGGAAGAACAGTGGGCGCTTTTCGCGCCCAATTTTTATGAAGGATGCGCCCATATTAAACTAAAAAATGAGCGTACCCTGAAGCTTAAGCCAGGACCTGGCTTTGGCGATCTCTCGCATCCTACAACCCGCCTCTGCCTTTCGCTCTTGGAAGGACACATCACCCCTAAAACAACACTCCTTGATATTGGCTGCGGTAGCGGGATTCTAACACTTGCCTCCTCCCTCCTCGGGGCTAAAAGTGCCTATGGCATTGACATCGACGAAGAAGCCATCGCCCACGCCCGTTTAAATGAACAAGAAAACTGCCTTCCAAATGTCCATTTCTCCAAAAAAATCCCCGAGAGCTTCACTCCTAACTTAATCATTATGAATATGATCCACTCCGAGCAACAGTGCGCTTGGAACTACCATTTTCAAGCAGTCCCCGTCATAACCTCAGGCGTTCTTAAAACACAACGCTCTAAGTATCTGCAACTTACACAATCTTGGGGCTGGACCCTCCTCTCTGAGCACCAAGAATCCTCCTGGCTGGCCTTCCTCTTTATTTCTTAATAATTTATAAATAAAATTTAAATCTTTATATAAAATTAATATTACTGTGTTATAATAATAATTAACATAATATTAACCAATTTATTTTTATGATAATTAACGATTATAAATCATTCAAGACTCAAGAACAAAGAGATGTTAAAACAATTAATAACAACCGTATTAATTGTGAAAAATATTTAAACATGATTTCCAGAGCCGACGCACATGATTTTTACGTCAATTTTAAAGGCGAACTAAAAATCATCACAAATGAAAAATCAATCCTATCAAAAGCAAAGCGACTATTTATTAAAACACTATACGGCATTAACAACCATATTGTTGCTAGTAAAATACGTTACATTTACGAAGACAATAAAACAAACGAACAAATTAAAGACATCTATGAGAATGCTCTCATGCATTTAATTGGCAAAAGCACAAAGGAAGGCGCAAAAGAAGCCACTACTCTTTATAAGACTCTCTTTCCACTTGACGATATTATTTACTCTGATAAAGACCCTATCCCAACTCAAGCTGAGCCACCATTGGAAGAGATTTTTGAATCTATTTACAACACCCCAAGTGTTCTTCTATCACAAATTACAGCAGCACTAGCTATTCTAAAAAATCCCGAATTTATCGGAGATCAAGAACAAACTATTCAAAATCTCAGGACACTTGCAGAAAAATACAACACAAGCACTCAAAAAGAAGAGCGCTTCAAACCAATCGATATAGAAAGCGCAATTCACGAGAGCATCCTCCAAGCTCATCGCGAAAGCCTTATGACATCTATTAAATTTAACGCAAAACTCTTAAATGAAGCAACTCAACTAAATCAACCTTCTGAGCGTTCAAGACCTCAATCTGTTCATATGGGCCAATTGCAACCAACGCGTAAAACAAAGAAAAGACCTCAGACTACGGTATATAGCACACCCACACCTCCCCCGGCCGTCTCTCAAGCTAATCGCAGCGCATATATAGAAAGAACGCTTCATAAGCTTAGGGAACAAGTAGCGACTTACAACCAAGGCCTCAGAGAAGAGGAAACATCGATCAACGTAGAATCTTTATTAAATCAATAAATCATTAACTAAAAAGGATAAAATTATGGCTAATTATACTAATAACGAAATCGCAGCTATCGCAAAGGCTGATACTCATGACCTTTACACCAATTTTAGCGGTGAATTAAGAGCCGTTTCTAAAAATAACCTCGTGGCTCGATTTTTTGTCCATTTATTCCATGGAATTAATACGGATAACACCGTCTTAAGAACAATCAAAGTTCTTAACGACAATTTAGAAGGCTTACACGTCAATGGCCAATATGCTACGCTCTTAAGCAGGTTAGACTCTTTAAAAGAAAAAGTGGGTCCTAAACAACGTGAAAAACTTGTAGATGAGTTAAAGATAATGGAGCAAAAAACTACACTTATTTTTGAGAACAAACTAAGAAAGTTACAAACAAATATTAAAGAAAAAAGCGCAAAATCAGAAGATCTACAAACTGAACTTAATCAGTTAAAAAGAAATCAAAATTATCACCACGAAAAGCTAAAAACAAAACCTACCTCTGAATTCATGAATCATTTAGAACAATTACAACAAATGTTAAATCTGAAAAAGATAGAAGAATTAGAAAAATCCATGAAAAACGAAAAAGACCTGATAATTAAATACGAACTATCTTCAGAACTGAACAAACTTAAAAAACAATTATTTTCTTAATCTAAAACAATCTAAAAGTCCGCGAGGTGATCACCTCGCGGACTTTGCTACTGACACTTGAATTACATCATACCACCCATCATTCCACCCATTCCACCCATTCCGCCCATGCCATCCATGCCTTCCATTGAGGGGGCAGCGGCTTTTTTAGGCTCCGGCTTGTCGGTGATCATAGCCGCGATCGTGATCAAAAGACCTGAGATCGATGCAGCATGTTTAAGAGCGCTTTTTGTAACAAGAACCGGATCAATGACTCCGTCTTGAATCAGGTCGCTATAAGCATCCGTAAGGCCATTATAGCCAAAACCCGCTGTTTTTTCTGCAATCCTCTCAGCAACAAGATTGCCTTGTTTTCCACAGTTTGTAGCAATGGCAATGGCAGGAGCGTAGGCTGCATTGAGGACAATCTCAACACCTATTTGCTCATCAGCTGGGAGCTTAAGAGCGCCAAGCGCCTTCGTCGCGCGGATGAGAGCTACGCCTCCGCCGGGGACGATTCCTTCCGCAACGGCAGCTTTTGTTGCATGGACTGCATCTTCTACACGCGCTTTCTTCTCTTTAAGAGCTGTTTCTGTTGCAGCACCCACATTAATAACGGCGACACCGCCGACAAGTTTTGCAAGTCGCTCTTCGAGCTTTTCTCGGTCGTAATCGGATGTAGAATTGCGAATTTCAGCTCGAAGCTGTAAAATCCGCGCTTCAATTTCTTTAGGGTGACCTGATCCATCAATAATAGTTGTCTCTTCTTTGGACACTTTTACTTTACGCGCACTACCAAGAACTTCAAGGCCGACATCTTCAAGCTTTAGTCCCACCTCTTCGGAAACGACAGTCGCTCCTGTAAGGGTTGCTATATCCGTCAACATAGCCTTGCGTCTATCACCAAAAGCGGGTGCTTTTGCAGCGCAAACGGGCATACCAGCTTTAAGCTTATTGACAACAAGAGTTGCAAGCGCCTCGCCTTCAATATCTTCTGCAATAACAAGTAGCGGTTTTTGTCCTTTTTCATAAAGTTTCTCTAAAATAGGCACCAAATCGCGCGCATTCGAGAGTTTTTTATCTGTAATCAGGATATAGGGATTGTCAAGCTCAACTGTCATCTTTTCAGGATTTGTAACAAAATAAGGAGACGCATATCCCTTGTCAAACTGAAGTCCTTCAACAACATCTAGTGTTGTATCAATGCTTTTTGCTTCTGCAATAGAAACGGTTCCATCTTTTCCCACTTTTGTCATTGCCTCTGCAATGATCGCACCGATTTCTGAGTCGTTATTTGCGGAGATCGTTGCAATTTGTTTGATCTCTTCAGGTCGACTTACAGCAATGGCAAGAGCATCAAGAGCTTCGATCATAACCTCGACGGCCTTGTCGATTCCCCGCTTAATGCTCATTGGGTTTGCACCTGCTGCGACGTTTTTTACGCCAGCAGTTAGGATTGCGTCTGCAAGCACGATTGCAGTGGTTGTCCCATCGCCCGCAACATCTGCAGTTTTAGAGGAAGCTTCCTTGACAAGCTGTGCGCCCATATTTTCAAATTTGTCTTTCAAGGTAATTTCTTTTGCTACTGTGACACCGTCTTTCGTAGAAAGAGGAGCACCATATCCTTTGTTGATCACGACATTGCGTCCCTTAGGCCCCAATGTGACAATGACGGCTTTAGCGAGTTGTTTCACACCCTTTAAGATCGATTTAAGGGCTTCTTCATTAAATTGAAGCATCTTTGCCATAGAACTTGACTCCTCTTTGTTTTATACGGTTGCAAGTATTCCGAGAATTTCGTCTTCGGCCATAATCAAATATTCAACATCTCGTTCTTCAGTTTTCACTTCAGTGCCAGCATAGGCGCCAAAAAGAACGATATCACCCACATGCACGTGCATTGCAAGAAGATTGCCTTCATCATCCATCTTCCCTGGACCCACAGCAACAACTTGTCCTTGTTTGGGTTTTTCTTGTGCAGTTTCAGGAAGAAGAATTCCTCCTTTTGAGGTTTGCGCTTTAGATCTTTTGACAAGAACACGATTTCCTAACGGCTTAATATTTTCGTATGACATAGTGACACTCCTTAAAATGTTAGAAAGCAAGTGCTAGTGTAGAGAAAAACGAGCATTTTTGTCAAGTTTTTAGCACCCAAGAAGCACAAGTGCTAAGACCCTGATTAAGGCATTTGAGAAGGGTAGGCTGACTTGCAATGCGTTTCTTTAATCCGCAAAAGGCATAAGAGAGAAACTGCGAGAAAAATAGGTAAAATAATAAATGCTATTTTATAGTCATGAACAGAAAAAACACGAGCCCCATTTAAGGTTGTACCATCCCACCCCATATCTAAAAATTTTCCTGTCAAAGGCTCAGAAAGGGCGCCGAGAAGTGCATCAAATGCGTTCATAAATCCGATAGCCGTTGCAGCAATTCCAGGCAAGGTGATCTCCCGAATCATTGTGAAGCAAAGCAAAAAACTGCTGATGCAAAATCCAAAAAAGAAGAAAAGAAAATTAAGCAGCGAAAAAGAGATCCCGGGAACGTAAACAATTGCAACAATTGCTAAAGCTGCAAGCATCGTTCCCCAAAACATAACGATACGCCGCCGACCAAGCCAATCGGAAAACCAACCAAAAACAGGTGCACCAATTGCAAAACCGATAAAAATCAAAGAGACAGCTTGAGCTGCAATGTTTTGCGATAAACCGAATGCTCCACTTGTAAACGAAATTCCCCACAATCCTCCAAATACCATTACGGGAGCAAAAGCTAGCCCGCTATACAGAGAAAGCCACCAGGCTTGAGGGTTTCTAAAAATTTGGAGCAGTGTATTGCCAATAGAAACTCTTTGCGAGGCGAGATTTTTCATATGCTTATGACTTTCTGCTTTATCGCGCACAATGAGAAAAAAGAGGGCTGCAAGCACAAATCCTCCAATTCCAATCACCTCCATTGCCTGACGCCAACTCATCGATTCGATGAATGCTGCAAGAGGAGCCTGCCCACCAACGGCACCTAACATACCAACTGTCATCATAAGTCCTGCCATAAAGGCAAAACGAGAAGCAGAGAACCAATTCGCGATCAACTTTAGGCAATTAACTGCAGCAAACGCTGCGCCACACCCTGTTAAAAATCTGCCAATGCACGCTGTGGTAATTCCATCTGACTTTGCGAAGACAAAACTCCCAATAGCACATAAAGCGATCGCAACGGTTGTGACTTTGCGCGGACCAAACTTATCAATGAGTAAACCCGCCGGCAACTGCATAATGAGGTAAGCATAAAAGTAACAAGCGGCGAGATTCCCAAGCTGAGTGCCGTTCATCTCAAAAGCACCCATCAAAGTCGTTGTCATCACGCTTGGGGAGACTTCTAAAGCAAATTTATAAAACATGAAAATGGCGCTAAGCAGCCAAATAATCCATGCTAAAATAGAAACTTTTTTTGATTTTTTTCGTAACATACACTGCAATTATAAAGATCTATTCTAATAAAGTAAATACGATTTTCGTTTGACCAAATAGATTTCTTTCTCATTATGTTGATACTGGATCAATTTCCAAGCGATATACTTCTCTTTCTCTATCCAATCTAGCATAACGGCATTTCCGCTTGCTTTGCAAAAAAGCTCCTTTTGAATGGGCGTAATTTTTGAAAGAGCCTCTTCAAACTGTTTGGGATAAAGAGTTTTAAGAACACCCAAAATCAGATACTGAATCATTAAAGGACGATAAGTCTCAAAATTGGTAACCACAATTTTAACGCCTTGACAATCTTTTCCTCTTTGAGAACCAAAAAAAGGGCGATAATGAAAGGGAAGAAAACGAACTCCCATCAGTTTTTGTGCATTGAGTGTTTCTGCAAATTTTTCCGCATCAATCCACGGAGCACCTACAACTTTAAAGGGAAGCGTATACCCGATCCCAATGTTAACAAGACCTAGCTCTCCAAGAAGCCCTGTTGATGCATTATAAATTGGAGTGTCAGGTTCTGGGATATGAGGGCTTGTTGGCACCCATGTTAATCCAGTATCTTTGAACGTCATCGAGCGTTGCCACCCTTTCATGGGAATCACTTGCAATTTGCACTTGATCTCGTATTCCGCATTGAAAAAAAGAGCGAGCTCACCAATTGTCATTCCATGACAATAGGGGACGTTGATATAGCCGATAAAGGAGCGCCACTTATTTTCTAACATCGGACCGTCTACGAGAATTCCACCCATCGGATTCGGACGATCAAGAACGATCATCTGAATTCCTCTTTTCGCAGCCTCTTCCATCGCATAAAAGAGTGTTGTGGCGTAAGTGTAGGACCGAATACCAATATCTTGAATATCGTAGATAAGAACATCTATTCCGTTTAGCATCTCTTCTGTAGGACGACGCGTATCCCCCATCAGACTGTGTACGAGAATTCCATGAGGCCCTCTTCCTCCCTCTACCTTTTCCCATGCATACGCATCTCCTTTGAGCCCATGTTCAGGAGAAAAAAGAGCGACGACGCTGTAATGATGCGCATGCTCAACAAAAAGATCAATGGTAGAGCGAAGTTCTTTATCGACTCCTGTCTGATTGGTAATAATTCCTACTCGTTTATTTTCAAGCGCGGCATCAAACCTTTCTGAAAAAAAACGGTCAACACCGAGATCTACGCTTGCATTTAAGAGTCTTGTAAACAGGATGATAAATAGAAATACTCGCATTGTTACACATATTAAATTAAATAACTCTTTGTGTAAACAATTCGCTTATGTTATGAGAAAATTTTGGAGGTTATGCTCATGTCTGTAAATCCACTCGATTCTGAAGAAATCAAAAAGGCTGCCGAAATTATTCGTTCTGCGCACGGTAAGACATTGACACTTCAAGAAAGAGAAAAAGCTGCGATCGAACTTGCAGCGCACCTTCTTAATGAAGCAAATAGAATTCAAACGTTTAAAGAAAAAAGAATCCAAGCTCAGCTAGCGCGCATGATGCGAGACCCAAGAGGAAAAGCATTTACAACGAGCATGACAGATCAATGTTTTCGCAGCCATAAGAGCCCGCGTGTTGCAGCGCAACTCATCTATCTCATCGAGCAGTTTGGGGTGCCGCAATACCTAGGAATTTTAAAAAGGGTACAGCTCTCTCTTTTCGCGATGCTCGGTAAATCAATTTCTTATCTTCTCGTTCCTGTTGTGATTTTCATGCTGAGAAAAGAAACATCAGCTGTCATCCTGCCTGGTGAAAAACATGCTCTTAAAAGTCACATGCAAAAAAGGCGTAAGGAAGGCGTGCGTTTAAACCTCAATCATTTGGGCGAGGCAATTTTAAGCGAGGAAGAGGCTCTCCAGCGTTTACACATCTATTTGAAAGATCTTGAAGAAGATGAAGCTATTGAGTACGTCTCAATCAAAATCTCTACTATCTTTAGCCAAATCAACCTACTTGCCTGGGAAAAAAGTCTCGCAATTTTAGCGGATAGGCTCCGTCAACTCTATCGCGCAGCGATGCATCACACCTTCACGCGTGCAGATGGATCTAAATCTCCTAAGTTTGTAAACCTCGACATGGAAGAGTATAGAGATTTAATCTTGACAAAAGATCTTTTCAAAAAAGTTCTTGAAGAGCCTGAATTTCATAATTTCTCTGCCGGCATCGTGTTACAGGCGTATCTTCCCGATTCACATGAGATTCAAAAAGAATTAACAGAATGGGCAATGCGACGGGTCAGCCAGGGCGGAGCTCCTGTTAAAATCCGCATCGTGAAAGGAGCCAATCTTGCCATGGAGCAATTTGAAGCAAGCTTGCGCGGATGGCATCAAGCTCCTTATATGAACAAGCCTGATGTCGATGCTAATTATAAAAGAATGGTGTCTTACGGCTGTCAACCCGATCACGCAAAAGCTGTGCATCTAGGAATTGCAAGCCACAATCTTTTTGACATCGCCTTTGCGATGCTTGAGCGCTCTGAGAACAAAGTTGAAAAAGAGATCTCTTTCGAAATGTTGGAAGGAATGGCCGATCACATGCGTCGAGCTGTACAGAAAGTTGTGGGAGACATTCTTCTTTATTGTCCTATTGCTACAAAAAAAGATTTTCAAAGCGCTGTTGCTTATTTGATCAGACGCCTTGATGAAAACACAGGGCCTGAGAACTTCTTAAGATACACTTTTGGTCTAAAACCTCACACGGAAGAATGGGATGAGCAGGTTGCTGTCTTTCGCAGATCTTGCGAAGGGATGAATAAACCTAGTACAAAACCACGCAGAACGCAAAATCGTCTAGAATCTTCCAAACCTTTTCCTTGTGATTCTCCTTTTGAAAATGAAGCTGACACAGATTTTGCCCTACCGCAAAATAGAAAATGGGCGGAAGAAATCGTTCTTAAATGGAATAAAAAGAACATTGAACCAATTCCTCTTGTCATTGCAGGTAAAGACATTCATCATCCACAGCCTGAAGGGGAGGGAGTCGATCCCTCAAATCCCAAAGCGACTTCTTATCGTTACACGATGGCATCATGGGAAGAGGTGGATCAAGCTTTGCGCGACGCTAAAGCTTATGAGACTTCTTGGAGCGCCATTAGCGTTGCACAGAGATGTCAACTCCTTTCTAGTGCAGCTCACAAAATGCGCGAAAGAAAAGCGGACTTAATTGGCGTGATGATGCTAGATGGCGGCAAGACGATCATGGAAGGAGATCCTGAGGTCTCAGAAGCGATCGACTTTGCAGAGTATTATAGTCGCAGCTTACTCAAAATGGATGCTTGTAAGGACGTTGCGTGGACGCCAAAAGGGACAATTTTGATCACTCCACCCTGGAATTTTCCAGTCTCAATCCCTGCAGGAGGAATTCTTGCAGCACTTGCAGCTGGTAATTGTGTCATTTTTAAACCAGCTCCTGAAGCCGTTTTAAGCGGTTGGATTCTTGTGAATGCGCTTTGGGATGCAGGAATTCCAAGAGAAGTACTTCAATTCATAAATTGCCCTGATGACCCAGTCGGCAGCAAATTAATTGCTGACCCTCGCCTTAATGCAGTGATTCTAACAGGAGCTACATCTACAGCAAAACTCTTCCTAAAAATGAACCCTAAACTGGATCTTGCTGCAGAAACAGGCGGCAAAAACAGCATGATTATCACAGGAATGGCCGATAGAGACCTTGCGATTAAAGATCTAATCCACTCTGCCTTTGGACATTCTGGACAAAAATGCAGCGCTGCAAGTTTGGCCATTTTAGAAGCAGAAGTGTATGACGATAAAAACTTCAGACGACAGCTCAAAGCAGCAGTTGAGAGTTTAACTGTGGGAACTCCCTGGGATCTTTCCTCTAAAGTGGTACCCCTTATTCGAGCCCCTCATGATGCACTCTTAAAGGGATTAACATCTTTGGACCCCGGTGAAGAATGGCTAGTTGAGCCCAAGCAAGATTTGAGTAACCCTAATCTGTGGTCGCCAGGTGTCAAGCTAGGCGTCAAAGAGGGTAGTTTTATGCATCAAACAGAGCTTTTTGGACCGGTACTTGGTTTAATGCGAGCAAAAGATCTCGATCATGCGATCCACTTAGCAAATGGAACCCCTTATGGCCTCACCTCAGGACTGCAAAGTCTCGATGAAAGAGAACAAAAATTGTGGATGTCCAAAATTGAAGCGGGTAATTGTTATATCAACCGCACAATTACAGGCGCCATCGTTCGTCGTCAACCTTTCGGCGGTTGCAAAGCAAGCAGCTTTGGCAATGGAGCTAAAGCCGGCGGCCCCAATTATGTCCCTCAATTCGCTTTTCCGGCGCAAGTGAGTTTGCCTCAAGAAAAACTACCCGTTGATCAAAATGTCAATAACCTCATCAATTTTATTGAGAAAATTTCTTTATCGGCAGAAGATCTCGGAATCTTTTTTGCAAGCATTGCAAATTATTCCTACTGGGGCAAGCGATTTAGACAGGATCATGATCCTTCAAAAGTTGTGGGCCAAGATAACATTTTCCGCTATAAACCTCACACGCAAATGGCATTTAGGATCCAAAGTCAAGATAAACCCCTCGATATTTTCCGTGTCATTGCAGCGGCTCTAACTTGCGGCATTAACTTAGATGTCAGCTTTTCACATAAAAACTCTCAGGTCGCGATCAACGATCAATGGCCGCATAGTTTCCACGAACTCTCCTTTACAGAAGAATCTGAAGAAGACTTCTTGAAAAGGGTGAAGGAAGGGACTTTTAAGCGGATTCGACTTATTTCCGCGCCAAGCGACCCTCTAGTCGAGGCGGCGGCCCGTTCGACAACCTACCTCGCTACAGCGCTTGTCCTAGCAAATGGTCGCTTTGAGCTGCTTCACTTTCTCAGGGAAGTCGCAATTAGTATTGACTATCATCGCTATGGCAACTTGGGCGTCCGCGAGGGAGAACTCCGCACTCCCGTTCTATAGCACTTATATTAAATCTCTTAGAAGCAAGCTAAAATATTAAGTTTATATTAAATAAAATTTATGATATAATTAAAGTATAAAAAACAAATAAAAAGGCTATTATGTCATTTATAATCGAAATAATACAAAACAAAGTGTTGGCGAAGAGCGAACAAAAAACGCTTCCAACCCCCAAAATCAACTCGTTTAGAAACCGCAATGAAATTTCCTTTCCAACATCGCTTGGGGTCCATATTGCGCAAGCAGCAAGAACTCTCTTTCAAAAAACCTCCTATCTCTTCTCAAAAAAGCCGAATTCACCCAATATTTTTGAAAAAAGGGGAAGTAGATTAAATGGTGGCGCACTTGAGAAATATTTAGACGACATCTGTCCTAAAAACACCTTATTAATCAAAGAGCTTTTTATCGCGGATAGAAAAGATACTAATTACGCATCGCTAATCAAAGACTATATTCAATCTGCCAAAGACGAGAAAAAACAATTTGTTTCCATTCCTATTGTCTCTTCTGGACACATTGTGCACCTTCTCATCGAATTGCATCAAGACGACACAGCTACCTTTGAATTTTTTGATTCTTTTGGATACGGGCCTGAAAAATATACAAAGGGAAGCCAAACCATTCAAAAACTGATCGAGAGCATCCAAGATTCTTTTAAAAAAACAATGCAGTATTCTCATTCAGCAATTATTCAACAAGATAAGCATAATTGCGGTATTTACGTAGGGGATCACTTCAATAAACGGGTCGTTCTTGAAGTCAAAAAAGAAAACATTATACGCGCTTATGAAAAAAACAACGACATTGAAACAGTCCGTGCAGACATGGGAATCATATTTAGACTTTTTCATCAAACTCCTGAAATTACCGAGCAGCTTGTAAACAGCAGCGATGACTTTTAACATCTAGATCCGCTACAATGCTTGAGTAATGGAAACTCTCAAGCATTTAAATAAGGAACAACAAGAAGCGGCCCATCACGTCGATGGACCGCTTCTTGTCATTGCAGGGGCCGGATCGGGAAAAACGCGCATCGTTACCTTTCGAATCGCCCATCTTCTGGAACTCGGAGTTCCCCCATCAGAAATCATAGCCGTTACTTTTACAAATAAAGCTGCTGAAGAAATGCGAGAGAGAGTTCACAACCTGACTCGCGCTTTTGTCCTTACCTGTACATTCCACAGTCTTTGCGCTCGTATTCTGCGAGAGGCCATCGAGGTGCTCGGCTACAAAAAAGACTTTGTCATTTTCGATGAAGAAGACACAGAAAAAGTATTAAAGGAGTGTTTCACGCGATTGAACATCAAAGAAGATAAAGGTTTTTTAAAAAAGACGAGATCTGAAATCTCTCAATTAAAAAACAATCTTCAAGAGCCCGACGCGACACTTCCCATTTATCAACTTTATCAAGAAAAGCTGAAAGAATATAACGCTCTTGATTTTGACGATCTCCTCTTCTTAACAGTAAAGCTCTTTAGAGAACACGCCGACATTCTAGAACGGTTTCAAAAAAGATGGTCCTACATTCTAATTGATGAATACCAGGATACAAACGCAGCTCAATACATGATCATCAAACTCTTAGCAAAACAACACGGCAATGTGTTTGCAGTTGGCGATCCGGATCAATCGATCTACTCCTGGCGCGGTGCCAATATCGGCAACATCCTTAATTTCGAAGAGGATTTCCCGGGTGCTAAGGTGGTCTCTCTTGAGCAGAATTACAGAAGTCGCGATAACATCCTTCAAGCTGCTAATGCCCTGATCAAACACAATGAAAATCGGTATGAGAAAAATTTGTGGAGTGATCGAGGAAAAGGAGCTCCTATAGGATTTTTTATTGCAGCAGATGAGCGCGAAGAGGCGAAATTTGTTTTAAGCCGCCTTAAATACCATATTCTTAAAGATCAGCTACCACTTAATGAATGCGTCATTTTTTATCGGACAAACTTCCAATCTCGTCTTTATGAAGATGCCCTTTTACGGGAGAAGATACCTTACAAGATTGTCGGAGGGCTCTCTTTCTACCAAAGAAGAGAGATCAAGGACATCCTTGCCTATTTACGCATCGTCCTTGGCAGCTCAGATTTTCTCGCTTTTGCTCGGACAATCAATCTCCCTAAAAGGGGGTTTGGAGAAGCAAGTCTTGCCAAACTGCGTTCTTTTGCTGAGGAAAACCGGATCAACATTTTAAGCGCAGCTCTCATGGCTGTGCGCGGCGAGTACAAAGTCTCTGCCAAACAACGAGAAGGAATTCAAGACTATCTCGACTTAATCATCGGACTCAAAGAGATGGTACAAAAACAAGAACCTCTTCCTGAAATTATTTCTCATACTATTGAGCGCACACGTTATCTCGAATATCTTCAAGAAGATCCTGAAACGTTTGAAGAAAGACGAAGCAATCTAGAAGAGCTCATCACAAAAGCAAGCGAATGGGAAAAAGATCAAGAATCTCCTTCTTTAACAGCGTTCTTGGAAGAGCTCTCTTTAAAATCGAGTTTAGATCAAGCCTCTGGAGAGGAAGACACGCTCAAACTGATGACCTTACACAATAGCAAGGGACTTGAATTCTCCCTCGTTTTCTTAGTTGGCTTAGAAGAAGATCTTCTCCCTCACATCAACTGCAAAGCAGATCCAAATAGTTTAGAAGAGGAAAGACGTCTTTGTTATGTTGGCATGACGCGTGCAAAAGAATTCCTCTATCTAACCGCCGCTCGCAATCGGTTCCTTTTCGGGACCTCTCGTTATATGCGCCCTAGTCGTTTTCTTATGGAAGTGCCTAAGCAATATTTACGCAACTACCAAGAGGACTTAGAGGAAGAAGCAAACTGTGACTTTATTCCAGGTGATCTTGTCATCCACAAGGAATTTGGCGTCGGCACTGTCCAAAAAGTCTACGAAACATCTCTTGGTCTTACCTATGATGTCCTCTTTGCAGCCGGCAAAATCACGCGCGCTCTCATCGCCAAATATGCTAAACTTCGTCCTGCAGACTAGTCCAATTTGTGATTGAGCAAATTCAAGTAGGCAGAAAGGACTCGAGGAACCGTAATAGCATCTTTCCAATATTTATCGCGCAGACGCAGACCTTTTAAATTGGGAAGCCACGCAGGAGGGGTAACGAGCGCGTTTGGAGCAAACGCTGGGCGCCAGAAATTAGCTGTCATCTTGCTGCGACAAATGGTCACGGTCGGCAACCCAAGACAAGATGCAAGATGACCAATCCCAGAATCATTTCCAATCATGCCTCCAGACTCAGCAACAAAGGCTGCAATCTCAGTCAAAGAGTCAAATTCGGGGGCTGAAAATCGCATGATCGGCCACGCCATTTTTTCTTCTCTAGTAAGAACAAAAACCGGCTCGTAACGTCCTTTTTCCAGATCTCTTGCAAGTTGCAAAAATTTTGTTTCATGCCAATTTTTTCCAGGTCTAGAGCTTGTGGGATGAAGGATCACTCTTTTTGGATACTTACGCGAAAAAATATTTGCAGGCAAAGTGATTCCGTTATCCATAACCGCATCACGAATCTGAAGAATATCCTTAGAAAACTGCGTCAAATTATGAACAAAAGGTTTGTTACCATCAAATTTACCCACTTCCCAATAAAGATAATCTCGATTAGCTGTTGCAATGGGGTTTAATACGGTAGTCCTTTCTTTATATCGATTCATGCAAAACTCAAGAATTGCCTGCATCCAAGGGCTTTTCTCATAAATAATAAAAAAATGATCAAAATCGTTAAGTGCTTCTAAAGGAGGAAATGGTTGGATGGAAAGATCTGGAAACCAAGACTGCAACCCCTGCAGGAAAGGATGAAAGGTGGTGACCTCATCGCCTCTTATTTTGAGATTATTTGCTAATACAAGAGCTAAAAGTCCATCTCCCAACCCCTTGCAACTAAAGACCGCACATTTCATGTGGGCAATTTTATCAACATTGCCATTTAAATCAACGCGCGTTTTAGATATGACGAGATTTAAGATGATATCAATTAAACAAGAGGCCCTACTTGGGGTCCACCAACATCAGAGGCTTCAACTCTCCTTTGCGATGCAACAGGCAATCCATGTCCTTCAGATGCCCTCTGTCGAACTCTCTTTGTGGCTTAAAGAGGAGATCGAGGAAAACCCTTGCCTTGAATATGAAGATACATCTTCTTTTTTCCCAAAATCTTCTTTGAGAACCAGAGCTCCTCATTCCGAGGGGGAATGCGCTGCCACTCCCTCTCTTTTTGAATATGTCATGGAGCAAGCGCGCCTATCTCTTAGCACTAAAGAGGATCTCAAAATTGCAGAACACTTAGCCGGCAGTTTAGATAAACGGGGATTTTTAACAGATTCCGATGTCTTACCCCATATGGAACGCGTTCTTCAAAAAATGCAACTTTTTGATCCTCCGGGCATTGCTGCTAAATCACTGAGAGAATCTCTTCTCATTCAGTTAAGACATCGGAATCTAAGAGAATCTTTTGCTTACGAGCTCATTTACAATCACTATGAAGATCTGCTTCATAATCGCCTTCCTCAGATTGCAAAAAAAACAAAATATAGTATTGAGGAAGTAAAAAAAACAATCGAAGAGCACATCGCTTCCTTAAACTTACGCCCTGCCTCTCACTTTTTTTCTGAATGGACAGCGCCTATCCTGCCCGACATGATTCTAACCTACGAAAATGAAATCTGGCGTATTGAACCCAATGAAGAATGCTTCCCCATGTTTCAAATCAAAGTGGAAAAGGCACAAGATCGCTATTATTTAGAACGCGCCCACTGGATTAAAAAAGCTATCGCAAATCGACAAAAAACCCTCATCAGCATATGTCATTATTTTATCAAAATACAGGGGAACTATCTAAATGCAGAAAGCTCTGAGCTAAAACCCATGACAATGCAAGAGGTAGCCGAAGCGCTTAATCTTCATATCTCAACAATTGCAAGAGCTGTACACGAAAAGCATCTTTTTTGCCCGCGCGGAATTGTAGCAATGCGCTCTCTTTTCACCTATGACTTGGGAAACACAACATCAAACCAGTCTGTCAAACAACTCCTCTCAACTCTAATCGAAGAAGAGAATAAGGAGCACCCTCTTTCAGACGAAGCGCTTGCATTAAAAATCTCCGCTTCTGGAATCCCCCTAGCCCGTCGTACAGTTGCCAAATATAGAAAGCTGCAGAAAATCCCTTCCGCTAGACACCGCCGTCGGTGGTAATCGCTTTTCTTTTTTTAAAATAAGTGCTTCCGGTTGAAAGAGGTCCAAAAAAAACTTCTCGGATCATGTCCCAACGAATTGAGTCTTGTACCTTGATATAGGCTTCGATCTTTTCTTGAGTAGCTTTTGCAAAAAGGGAGATTTCTTCATCTGTTAAATGAAGTAAAAAAGCAAAAGCATTGCCTTGAATATATTGTTTTGATCGCGCAAGAGCTGCTAAAAAAACTCGGCGAGTTCTTACAAGGCGCAAGAATCCAAGAGAGATCATGACAAAAGGCAGCGCGATGAATGCGTCATTTAAAAATAACGTAGCAAGCAGGGAAAGGCCGGTAGCTGCAATAAAAAAAAGAGCCTCTTTCGGAGACCGCAAAAGTGGGCCGGTGATTTTCCTCCATTTATTCGAAGAGGTAAGGTAAGCAAATATCTCCTCGAAACGCGGCTCCTCAAAAGCCATCCGCGCAGCGTGGACGGCCTCATGAGCTAGCACTTCATCTCGCTTATAAATTCCTAGATAGGAGCCTTTTCTAAAATTTTCTCGAAGTTGGATAACAAATGTAGGTCCAAGCCAAACAGCAGCACCTTCCCAAAAAAAAAGCTTATCATTTGAATAATGCGCGCTAACCCAATCGGGACAAAATCCGAAAAGTCGCTTTGTAATTTCAAAAGCGCTCTGCCAATGCTCAACTGGCACAACACTCTCATAATCAGCAAATTGCGTCTTTGTAACGCGCTCAAAAAAATCCTCGTGGCTCTCTTTGGGCCCAGGAATCAATCCTCTATCACTCAGCGCCCTTAAAGATGAGAACTTCATTTTTTCCAGGCAAACAAGCAGCTGACAGCGCCAACTAAACAAAGTGCAACTGCTGTCGTCCAATTCCCTGTACAACAACAAACGGTGCCAACGCAACAGCAAGAAAGGGATGTCTTACCGGCGCAATCGTTGCTTTCTAAAGATGAGATCGTATCTACATATCTTACACAATTAGCTGCTTGCCGAGCACAACCATCGATAATCACAGATGAGTCTGTAGCATTATTAAACCGAATAATGTGATCAGGATTGTAATATCGTTGATGTGGAGCGCTACCATTACAATTATCCATTTCGTTCATTCTCATAATCCCTCTCGAATTTAGAACATAATATCTAAATTCTTTTTTTTCTTACAACAAGGATAAGCCAAAAAAACAAAAAAATATTGACGAGTGCAATCACAACAGAGACAAGGAGGATCTTATTGACTTTTTTACTCAGGTACATAAGACGCTCTCTCGTGTTCTTTTCAAATTTTGATTCGTTCTCAAACCAAGTTCCTCTGTATTCGTGTCGCGCGTAGATCGCAAGAGCATCTTTGGGGGCGTTAAAAAAGAAGGCGGGAAATGCGATATCTTGATTATGTCCTAGATTTGCACATTCTTTAACGCTTTCTCCAAAAGCGCTAAAAGTGCGATGCGCAATGCGATTAATGACCGCATCTTTGTCATATCCCGGATAATTTTTCTCAACAGATTCCCATCTTTCACAAATTTTATCGATGCAAAGCGCTAGAATGGGATGATGCTGCCGAGCACCGATCAGATTATTTGTAGGAAAAATGGACGAAGAAAGAGGGGTTGCAAAAGGAACTTCAAGTCCACAAAAAAGATCGTAAGCTTTATTCATTTCATCAAAGGATTTGAAACATTTAATATCATGATCTACATAAATTCCTCCCTCTTGCAGCAAAATTTCATAACGCAAGAGATCTGATTTTTCAGCAAAATTGTCTGTTCGATCATAAAAAGAAGAGAGTTTACCAAGCGCTATCTCATGGACAAGCCTTCTGTGCATTATTGGATGAGGTAAAGGGCGCTCTCGATCTGTCCAGAAATAGATCATCCAGTCAGGGTGTTTTCCTATCCAAGAGCGCACGTTAACAAGAGATTCTCTTGGGAATTGCTTTGGTCCAAGCCAGATAAAATGAAGAACCTTAGGAATTTTTTCTTGGGATGAGGGATGTTCAAGCAAGGGTCCATTCTTTTCAAAAAGGGCCTTAAAAAAATGGTAATTCTCTCCATCCTCTCGCGTAACAACATGCTGCCAGGCGGGCAATCCCTTCCCCATCAGATTCTCAAAATCCACGCGAGAAATGCAGGATTCTTTTTTTTCCTGACAACCAGAGGAAAGGAAAAAAAGGAAAGAAAAAATTAAACTTTTCAAAAGTCGAAACCTGTCCATATGCCCCATTTTTCTCTTTTTTCGCGATCTTGTCGAGAATTTTCCGTGACTTATATCTTTCACATTAAGTACATTTTTGAAGTCATGGACGAAACAAAAGCTGTACATATCTTAAAGCATCTTCCCCAAATCTCTTTTTCTAAGGTTTTAAAAGAGTATGGCTCCGCTTTATCCGCTCTCTCAGAAATCTCTTGGGAAAGAACAGAAAGTTTGGATAGGGAATGCGCTTTAATGGAAAAAGAGGGGATTCAACTCCTCTCTTATGCTGATGAAAATTACCCAACCAGTTTACGCGCTCTTACCGATTTCCCCCCACTTCTTTACGTTAAAGGCACTTTGCTGCCATCTGATAGCGAAGGCCTTGCGATCGTGGGGACTCGCACATGCACTCTCTACGGTCAAGAGATGGCAGAGCAGATATCAGAAGAAATTGCTTCCCAAAAAATTACAGTCATCAGCGGACTTGCACGCGGCATCGATACAGCAGCTCATAAGGGAGCTCTAAAAAGCGGAAGAACGATTGCGTTTATCGGTTCCGGGCTCTGTCATCTCTATCCAAAAGAGAATATGGGGCTTGCCGAAGAAATCTCCTTCCATGGAGCCGTCATCAGCGAACTCCCTGTTGCAACACCACCGGATAAACACCATTTTCCAAGACGCAATCGTCTTGTAAGTGCCTTATGCCGAGGTGCACTTTTGGTAGAAGCTCCCCTAAAAAGCGGAGCGATGATTACCATGGATATGGCGCATCGTCAAGGAAAGCATTGCTTTGCCCTTCCCGGAAGGATTGATAACGACTCCTTCCGAGGGAACCATTTTTTGATCAAAAAACAAAAAGCTTTACTTGTCGAAAAAGGAGAAGAGATGGTATCCATTCTTCTACCCGGAGCAAAAACTTTTAAAAATATAGAAAAACCTCGTATAGAACTAACCGATCAGGAACAACAATTAATTAATCATTTTCCCAAAGAGGAAATCGGCATAGAAGCTCTTGCAAAAAAAACGCAACTGGCCATCGGCAAACTCAATAGTTTACTGATGGGGCTTGTTTTAAAAAGAGTAATCAAGGAATTTCCGGGTAAATACTACAAAAGGGCAAGTTAATGGGTAGAGCATTGATCATTGTGGAATCTCCTTCTAAAATCAAGACTCTAAAAAAATTTTTGGGACCAGAGTATATTTTTGAATCATCGCTCGGTCACATCCGCGATCTACCGGGTCGTGGATTTGGCATTGATATCGAACACGATTTTGAGCCTGAATATGTGACGCTTCCTGATAAAAAAGAAGTGATCGATAAATTAAAAAAAGCTGCTAAACAAGTCGACGTTGTCTATCTCTCGCCCGATCCTGACAGAGAGGGAGAAGCGATTGCCTGGCACATCGCTGCGATTCTTCCACCTGGAACTAAAATTAAACGCGCAACGTTCAATGCGATCACAAAAGAGGCTGTACTCGACGCCTTAGCTCATCCTCGTGACATTGATCAATCACTTGTAGATGCACAGCAAGCGCGCCGGCTTCTTGATAGAATTGTTGGCTACAAAATCTCTCCAATCTTGACAAGGCGTGTCCAAGGGGCTCGCGATGGGGGCCTATCAGCTGGTAGAGTTCAATCGATTGCTTTAAAACTTGTTGTGGATCGAGAAGCTGAGATCACAGCTTTTACACCTGTTGAATACTGGAATATTGGAACTCTTCTTGGCCACAAAAAGGGGGAAGCACCTTTCCGCGCTTCATTGCATTCTGTCGAAGGCAAAAGAGTTGAGAAGGAAGCAGTACTCGGAAAAGATCTCTACTTAATCCCTAATAAAGAAACTGCGGACAAGATTGTTTCAAAACTCAAAGAAGCAACCTATACCGTTCAACACATCGAAAAAAAAGAGAAAAAGCGCAATCCTGTTCCTCCTTTTATCACCTCAACGCTGCAACAAGAAGCAAGTCGGCATTATGGCTTTTCAGCAGCGCGCACGATGAATATCGCTCAAGGTCTTTATGAGGGTATTGACATGGGCAATGAAGGAACTGAGGGTCTTATCACTTACATGCGTACCGATTCGGTCCGGCTTGCGCCTGAGGCTATCGAAGCTGCACGCGGTTATATCAACAAACACTTTGGTAGAGACTATCTTCCAGATCAGGGTAAACAATATTCAACAAAGAAAAGCGCTCAAGATGCGCATGAAGCCATTCGCCCAACTAACCTCAACCACCCTCCGGAGGTCATCAAAGAATTCCTATCTCCTGACCAATTCAAACTCTATCTTCTCATTTGGCGCAGGTTCATCGCATCACAAATGAATCCAGCAATCTACGATACGGTGTCCTATGACGTTGCAACAAATAAAAATCTGCTTCTTCGCGCTACGGGCTCTGTCATCAAATTCCCCGGTTTTCTTGCTGCATACGAAGAAAAACAAGATAAGGGACACGAAGAAGAGGAGGAGGGAAAACTTACATTACCGGTGCTTGTAGAAGGACAATCTCTTAATCTTTTCGAGGTGCTCTCTGAACAGGCTTTTACAAGACCTCCTCCTCGTTTTACAGAAGCCTCTCTTGTTAAAGAACTTGAAAGATTGGGAATTGGAAGACCCTCTACATACGTCGCCATCATGAATAAAATCCAAAGCCGCGACTATACGACCAAAGAAAAAGGCACTCTAAAACCCACAGAGCTTGGCATTGTCATCGCAAAAATGCTAGAAGAAAATTTCAAGATGATCATGGATATCACGTTCACGGCAACTATGGAAGATGATCTTGAAAATGTCGCAGAGAGCAAAAAAGAGTGGAAAGAGATTATCCGTCAATTTTGGACAAACTTCTTTCCGCTTGTTGAAGCTGCAGAAAAAGATGCCTTTGTCCCTAAAATTCTCACAGATATCGACTGTCCAAATTGTGGAAAAAAACTTCAAAAAATCTGGTCGAGAAAAAAATATTTTTACGGATGCTCCAACTATCCTGAATGTAATTACACAGCGCCGCTAGAGGCTCTTGAATTTAAAAAAGAAGACTATGATCCTGGATTTGACTGGGAGCAACCATGTCCTATATGCAAAGAAAAAATGATCCTTCGTTTTGGTAAATTTGGTGCTTTTCTCGGTTGCAGTCGCTATCCTGAATGTCGTGGTATTGTCAATATTCCTAAAAAAGGGGAACCTCTTCCCCAAGAAATGCCCACATGTCCAGCTCATGGCTGTGATGGCAAAATGACGCAAAGAAGATCTCGTTTTGGAAAAATATTCTTCTCCTGCTCCAATTATCCTGACTGCGACGTAATTGTTAACGATCTTGATGACCTTGAAACTAAATATCCTGATCACCCTAAAACTCCTTATGTCAAAAAAGAGAAGAAAGGTGCTAAAAAAGGAAATTCTAAAGCAAAAACTTCTGAAAAGTCAAAATCGGCAAAAAAGAAAACGGCATCAAAACGGCAACAACCAACTCTTAAACTCTCAGCAGAACTACAGGCAGTTGTCAAAGATGCGGAACTTCCACGCACTGAGGTTGTCAAAAAAATGTGGGACTACATCAAAGAAAACAAGCTTCAAGATCCAAAAAATAAGCGCATCATCCTTCCCGATGCAAAACTTGCAAAAATTTTTGGCTCTAAAAACCCCGTTGATATGATGAAACTTGCCGGACTTCTTAGCCCCCACATGAAAAAATGAAAGAAAGAGGAAACTCGGTTTTACGATGGCTTGATCGCTACTTAGGAATTCCTCTTATCTTTGCTTTGGGCTTTTTCAAGCGAAAAAAAAGGCTTCGAGCACAAGAGCGCATCGGAATCCTTATCTTAGGAGGCATCGGAGATACTGTCCTTCTAACAGCTCTACTGCAAGATCTTAAAGGAAAAGAGATTACACTTTTTACAAGTCAATCAAATGCAGAAATAGCACGTCTCATTCCTGGGGTCAATGTCGTTCCTCTCACTCTCTTTCTTCCTTACTGTTCGACAAAAAAAATTCGAAAAACTCACTTTGACGTCTGGATCGACGTCAATCCTTGGCCAAGAATCAACGCCTTTTTTTCTTTTTTTGCAAAAGCTGATTTCAAGATTGGATTCAAAACTAAAGGGCAATATCGTCATTATGTGTATGATCACGTAGTGGAACACTCAAATACCTGCCACGAACTTGACAATTTACGCGCTCTTTTCAAGATCCTTTCTCTCAAAACAGCACATCTTCCCTTTATTCCCACTGGGGAAGGGACGCCATCTCCTCAGTTAATTGCGCTTCATCTCTACGCTTGCGGCGCGCGCGCACATCTCAAAGAATGGCCAGAAAAAAACTGGGTCCAATTAATGCATTGTTTACTAGAAAAGGGCTTTTCAATTGTGTTAACAGGCAGTCCATCTGATCGACATCGATTGGAGCTTATACGATCAAAATGCCGCCTTCAAGAAAAAATAGAAGTGGCAGCCGGCAAGCTAAATCTTCGTGAAACGGCATCTCTTCTCAAAAGTGTTCGCGCAACCATTAGCATTGATACAGGAATCATGCATCTTGCAGCAGCGGTAGGATCCCCCGTCATCTCTCTTCACGGTCCAACTTCTCCCAAGAGATGGGGCGCTATTGGTAAAATGGTGGTTCCCTTAACGTGGAAGGAGAGCTATGCACCTTGCATTCATCTTGGATTTGAATCCACTTGTTCCTCTAATCGATGCATGGAAGAAATTAAGGTGATCGATGTCATCAGCGCTCTTTCTACGACCTGTTGAGGTTGTATTCTTTTCATACAGAGATTGTTTTGGCAGCGTGCATAGGCTTTTCCATCATAACAAGGAGAACACTTCAATCCTTTTCCCCCAAAAAGAACATCGCAACTTTCTGCTACAACTTCGATAGGATTTGTAGGTCCAAAAAGAGCGAGCGTTTTACACCCACTAACTCTTGCTAAGTGAAGTGGCCCTGAATCATGTGTGATCACAAGCTGGCATCTTTTATAAAAGGCGACAAGGTCTAAAAGAGTGGTTTTTCCAATCAAATTCTCAAATTCAAGCCCTGAAAAATGAGGAAGCACCCATGCGTCTTCCTCAGCCCCTGTTACGGCAACTGGAATCCCCATTTTGGAAAATCTTTTAATGAGGTCAGCATAATATTCAATGGGCCATCTTCGCAGCGCATCATCTCTTAGCAAATTTTTCGCACCGCCTGGAGCCAATGCAATGGGAGCTTTTCGTGCGATATCATACAGATGTTCAGGAAGTGTGCACTGGATTTTAGGAAAAATAAGAGGATGATCTTCTTCTAAAGAAGCAAGTCGTAAATATTCACGCGATCTACATGCTCCTGAAGCTGGAGATGGCGGTTTTTGCTTTCTTGAAAAATGGCGATGCATCGTCTTGCGCACGCCTCTTGCAAGCCAAAGATAACGAGGATCGGGATGAGCTGTCAGCACAAGATCAAAAGAAAAAAGAGACAATTTTTTCCAAAGACCCAATACTTCTACTCCTTTTTGCCAAAGGTTTCCACAAAACAGCTTCCTCTCATCAATGAGAATCAGTCGGTCAACAAGACCTGTTGCTGCAACAAGGGAAGATGCAACTTTTCCAACAACCCATGTGATCTTGATTTCAGGATTTTGCTTTCGAAATGATGTAAGTAAAGGAAGCGCTGCTATGACATCGCCAATTGCTGCGATTTTGATGATAAGCACGCTCTGTAACCGAGAGTGATCGCCATATGAACCCATACATAACACCGAAAAAGCCCGGGATTAAACTGCAACACCAAGATCATGACAAAAAGAGAAATAAAGAGCGAGCGCGCAATGCTTGCTTCTTTTTCTGGGAGCTCCTCGATTTTTCTGAAACTGATTCTCACACTTTTTGCAAGCAACATAAAGGCTAAAACACCAAGAAGACCAAGTCCTGCAAGAATTTCTGTTGCGCTATTTGTTGGATCGTATTGCTCAGACTGCTGAAGGCTCAAACCAAACGAACTTTCGGGAAACACACCCACTTCGTTGCGATAAAAAAGATAAGGGCCTATCCCGCCGATGCCAACGCCAAGAAAAGGATGCTCGCAAAAAACGCTCCAAGCATTGACAATTCCTATCCATCTTTCTGAAAAAGAATGATGCATAAAAAAGTTGGAAACAAAAAATTTAAAGAAAAAAAGAACCATTTGAGGAGCTAATAAAAAAAGCGCCACAAGAAAAGAACTAATACCTAAAACAAATGTTATAAATCTTTTATAAAAATGTTTTGTGCGCGGGGTTAGAAAAACGATAAGCGCAAGAAAAAAAATATAAGCAAACAAAGCACTCGTTGCAGTTGAAATTAAAAAAAGCACATTCACAAAAAGCAACTTAAAAAAACTCTTCTTTTCAGCTGAGAAAAAATAAAGAGCATTCATAAACATCACAAAAGCACACATATAAAGTGCATAAAACGAAGGTTCATAAGAAAGGCCATGGGGGCGTGCGAGACCTCCATCTATAAACTGTCGCAGCAAAGGAAGATAGATCCCCATCATCGAAAAAACGAGCTGACAAAGGGCATAAACTCCCATCACAACGAAAGAAAAACAATAACAATTCAGAATTTTTTCTCGATCAAAATGAAACAGCAAAGTGAATGGCACTAAAAAATAAACAGCAAATTCAAAGAGATACACAGCAACGTATCCTAAACACCTCTCCACATAAATACTACCCAAGGAGGAAAGAGTGAGAGAAAAAAAAATTCCAACAAATGGAAAAATTATCTCTTTCGGAATCACAACTCCTCGTCTAGAAAAAACAAGGAAAATAAAAAGGGCTACTGCAAATAGATGATTAACTTTCATCTTGAAAAGGGCGACTTCCACGTGTAACACGTCTATCGAAAGCGTCACAAAATAACAAAACACCAGGATATAAAAAAGATTGCGCCCGCATCCTTCTCTTTTTTCTAAGGCATCACTCATCGAACACTCTCTGATGAAGAACTACAGAAGTGGGAGCATCGAGGCGAAGACGCCCTTCTTCAAGCCAAAGAGTACGGGGACACAGAAATTGAAGAAGATCTAGCTGATGACCCACAAAAAAAAGTGTTCTTGTGCCTTGAGCGATCACTTCTTGCATTTTGCTTAAAGCTTTTTTCTGAAATGAAACGTCCCCAATAGAAAGAACCTCATCGATGATGAGCACTTCACTTTTTAAATGCGCAATCACAGAAAAAGCTAAACGCAAGAACATACCACTTGAGTATTTTTTTACGGGGGTATCTAGAAAGGGCTCAATCTCAGCAAAAGCGACAATCTCATCAAAGCTACGTGTGATCTCATATTTTCTCATTCCTAAAATTGCACCACTTAAAAAAATATTTTCTCTTCCTGTAAGTTCTGGATGGAACCCAGCGCCCACTTCCAAAAGAGCCCCCACTCGTCCCTGTACAACAATCTCCCCAGATGTAGGTAAAATTACTCGTGAAAGGAGTTTTAAAAGTGTGCTTTTACCAGCCCCATTCTTTCCGATGATCCCAATAAGTTCTCCCGGACTTACTTTAAAATTGACATCTTGAAGTGCAAAAAGTGATCGAACCTTCTCTCTTTTATTCCACAAATGCGTAAGCTCTTCTTTCATTGTCTCTCTACGAGAAGACAAAGGAAACATTTTACTCAAATTTTTGACAATGATCATTAAATTACATCTGCAAAAGTACGTTCTAGTCGCTCAAAGACTACCATTCCAGTAAAAAACACCACAAAAGAAATCACCAGGGCAATTGTTAAATGCAACGTAGGGAAAGTCGTCATACCCAAAATAGCAAAACGAAAGCTTTCAGCAAAGCCAACAAGAGGATTGAGAGCAAATAACGTTTGCCATTTTTCCGGTACCAAACTAAAGGAATAAAAAAGAGGAGAGGCATACATAAGAAGCTGTAACATGAATGGAATCACATGAATAAAATCTCGATAATGAATGTTCAAAGCAGCCAAAAACACAGCAACTCCCGTGGCAAAAAGAACTTCAGCCAAAACGAAAGGAAAAATAAGGAGCATATGCCAGGTGAAAGGAACGCCGTATATAGGAAGTAAAATAAGAATAATGCAAAACGCTACAAGAAAATCAACAAGCATTGCAGCAACACTTGCAAAAGGGATAAGCAGTCTTGGAAAATACACTTTAGAAATCAAGCGAGCATCTCCCAAAAGACTATTTGATGCGCGTTGCACAATCTGAGAAAACAATAACCATACCAGCATCCCAACAAAAGCAAAAAGAAGATATGGAGTTTTTTCAGGGATAGAAAATTTGGCAAAAGATCCAAAAAGAAGGCTAAAAAGCAGCGCTGTTGCAAGTGGTTGCAAAACAACCCAAGCGATGCCAACTGCCGTCTGCTTGTATTTGAGTTTGATGTCTCTTTGCACAAGAAGAAAAAAAAGATCGCGAAACTCCCACAACTCAAGAATTGCAGGAAATCCCCATCCATTTTTTGCACAAATGCGGCGAGAGGTCATAAAATTAAAGTATCGATCATCGTTTGAAGGAGAAAATGATGCGCAAGATCTACAAGCGATTCATCGTGTGCATCAATCCAAAAGTTAAGGTCCCCGGCTTCTCTCAAAGGATTGCTGCTCTCAAAACCGCTTAAAGTAATGAGAAGAGAACCTTTTTCTCGCGCCTCTTCTACAGCGTGTAAAATATTTGTCGATTTACCTCGCGTAGAAATCGCAAAAAGAAGATCTCCTTCTTTTAATAAGGTCCGAAGGGGATGGCGATAGGCTTCTGCATAGCCGTAATCACTAGCTATTGTCGTAATCCCTTGAGCATCAAAAAGCGGAAACGCAGCTATATGTGAATTTTTCAGTAGATGTGTGCAAAATTGAGAAGCGATTCCACCGCTTGGTCCATTTCCTACTGCGTATACGTGTTTACGTTGTTCTTTAACCTGAGAAAAAAAAGCTGTTGATAACTCCATTGCTTCATCAAGATCTAACAGATCATCTTGAGTTGTACAAACGCAGTTTTGAATCGCTCTCCCAAATTCTTCCAATTTTTTATTAACGAGAGTAATCATCATAAAACGAATGCCTCTTGTAGTACTTGTATAATATTCTTCCCCTCTACACTCCTGCAGAAAGGATTATCTGGCTTCCAAAGCCTTTGCAAATTGGGCGCCAGAACGAGATTTGGTGTTTTAAAACTACTAGCAATATGCATCACCACTGTGTCTGTACTAACCATTAATTTAGCCTTTTGAATTGAAAATACAAGCTGCTTCCATGTCAGTTGATCACAAAGAGAAACTCCATAACCCGTTTGATCGATCAGCTTATCGATATTCTCTTTTTCTCTACAACCCCTTCCTGTCAAAAAAAGAGGATAATGACGTCTAGCAAAATATTCTATTACTCTTTTCCAAACGGTAAAGGGTTGTTCTTTTTTAGGATTCCCACTGCCCACATGAAGAACGACAAAAGCCTCAGGTAAATCAAAAGGTTCTCCTATAAGAAATGGAAATAGATCCTCTTTTATTCCTAACAGATCGGCATAGTAATGCGTGATCGATTGCGATTTTTCGATCCAAAGGAAAGGATCCGTAAGCAAGGGACCAAAACCTCCACTTGTATAACCCACTCGGCAAGGAATTTCAGTTTTAGATAGAAGATGAATAGCGTTTGGAAAGTAAGGATAAAGATCTATTGCACAATCATAATTCGTCGCTTGAATCTCCTGAATCGCTTTTTTTTTCATCTCAAAATAGCGAAACACTTTTTGCGGAAAGGAAAGAAAAGAACGATTCAACTTCCAGTGATCGACAACATGCAATTTCGATACCAAAGGATTTCCTTCAAGCACATCTTTCGAGCCACTTCCTATAAGAAATCCTATCTCAGCTTCCGGATAAATTTTTTTTAAAGGTTTAAGAACGCTTGTAGCAGTGACAACATCTCCCATATGAGCTAAATTTGCAAGAAGGATCTTTTTTGGACTCTCTAATTTTTTTAAAGGAACTTGGCTTAAGAAAGTATCGCAACCCTTAAGAAATGTCAGCAGCAACGGGTTCTTTACTAAGTAATTGGGTCTCACAAATCCTCTTCTAAAAGTTGCAACTCTCTGTAACGACGTAGCTCATCTCGAAAATAAGCAGCGTCTTCAAAGCGATGTTCCTTTGCAGCTTTTTTCATTTCGGTTTCACACTCACGAATCTTTGCATCTACTTCTTTTTGCGTTAATACATGAGTCTTCGGCTCCTCTTGCGGCTTCATCTCCTCAAACACCTCACCCAGATCTTCAATTAACTCACGCTTGGTGCTTTTCGGAATAATTCCATGCTTCTCATTGTAGGCTTTTTGAAGTGCTCGTCTTTTGTTGGTGATATCAAGCGTTTTTTGCATTGATGCCGTAATTCTATCGGCGTACATGATCACGCGTCCATCTACATTGCGCGCGGCTCTTCCGCAGGTTTGTACAAGAGCTGTTTCACTTCGCAAAAACCCTTCTTTATCCGCATCAAGGATTGCAACAAGCGCAACCTCAGGAATATCCAATCCTTCCCTGAGAAGGTTGATCCCAACAAGAACATCAAAACCTCCTTTGCGCAATTCATTAATAATCTGCACTCTCTCAATTGTATCGATATCTGAATGAAGATATTTAGCCTTTACACCAATTTCATTTAAATATTTAGACAAGTCTTCAGAAAGCTTTTTAGTCAACGTTGTGACAAGAACTCTCCTTCCTCTTTCTGTTACCTTACGAATCTCTTCTAAACAGTCATCTACCTGAGTTCCTGCAGAACGCACCTCAATCATCGGATCCAAAAGACCTGTTGGGCGTATGATCTGTTCTACAATCTCTCCTGAAGCTTCTGCAACTTCCCAAGGACTCGGAGTTGCAGAAACATAAACCACTTGATCAAAGCGTTGATACACCTCTTCGAATTTAAGAGGCCGATTATCAAAAGCGGACGGAAGTCGAAACCCAAATTCAACAAGAGAACTTTTACGCGCTCTATCGCCATTATACATCGCATGTAATTGCGGCAAAGTCTGATGCGATTCGTCAATAAAAAAGATGAAATTTTTCGGGAAATAATCTAAAAGGCAAGGGGGAGGATCGCCGGCGTTTCTTTTACTAAAATGTCTAGAATAGTTCTCAATCCCTTTACAAAAACCGATCTCTTTAATCATTTCCAGATCATAACTTGTCCGCTGCTTAATCCTTTGCATCTCAACGAGCTTATTTTCCTTTTCAAAAAGAGCAATTCTCTCCTGCAACTCTTCTTGAATGCTTCTTACTGCATCAAAACGTACTGCTTCGGGAGTCACATGGTGCGATCCTGGAAAAATCACAATGTGTTCAAGGCGTTGTCTAACTTTTCCTGTAAGAGGATCAATCTCGCTAATCCGTTCTATCTCATCACCGAAAAATTCAACTCTGTAGGCTCTTTCTTCCTCATAAGCTGGCATAATCTCTAGCACATCGCCACGCGCTCGAAATGTGGAACGAGAGAGTTCGTAGTCGTTGCGTTTGTAATGAATTTCTACAAGATGCAACAAAACTTCATCTCGTCGTCTTTTTTCTCCAAGGCAAATCTTCAACTGCATCTGACTGTAATATTCGGGAAGACCCAACCCATAGATACAAGAAACTGAAGAAACAATGATGACATCCTCTCTTTCGATAAGCGAGCGCGTCGCGCTCAGGCGCATCCGATCGATTTGATCATTAATCGCAAGATCTTTTTCAATATATGTATCAGTACGAGCGATATACGCCTCCGGCTGATAGTAATCGTAATAAGAGACAAAATATTCAACGGCGTTGTCGGGAAAAAAGTTCTTAAACTCCTGATACAGCTGAGCTGCAAGAGTTTTATTATGAGCTAAAACAAGTGCCGGCCTTTGAACTCTAGCAATCACATTTGCCATGGTAAATGTCTTACCCGAGCCTGTAACACCTAAGAGGACCTGTGCTTTTTTTCTCTCAAGAAGCCCTAAGGAGAGTTTTTCTATTGCTTGCGGTTGATCACCGCAAGGCTCAAACGCGGTTTGCAGTCGAAACATGGCAGATTTTGGCGTATTCATTAAGAAGCAAGTAAAGGTAAAGATAAGTGCTTTCCGAGGAGAGTTCTGTCTTTGCAAATTCGGTTGCCCGTTCCGCAATCATTTTGCATTCAGCATCATGCGTACGTGCCCAATTCAACTGCACAAAAAAATCAGATAAATCTTCTCGACAAGGGATGAAGTGCTCATTTGGCTTTAAAGCTCCATAGTACCACTGAATATTGTCAGAGATTTGCTTAATTACGACAGAATTAGAAAGAAGCTCCCAATAGCAACGAGAATAAGAACAAGAATTTCCATCAACTTCTGGAAGATATTTGTACCGAATATGTTCAGAAGGTGCAGCCGGCATTCCTAAAAAACCGCGCGCTGAAAGAAAATACCGCGTCTCATTGTCCATTTGAACAAGGGAGGTAAACCTGGCATCAAGATCTCGAGGATTTCTAATAGAAAAAAGAACAAGTTTGGCTCTTGGAAATGTTTCCCAATTTTTAAGATCAAAAGTTCCCCCGGTTGAAGAGCCTCTCCAAAAGGCTCTTTTCACTTTCATTTCCCAAGGATATTGAGCATTGCCAGCTAAAATATTTGCTGTCAGTCTATCATAACCATTTAAAGCCTCAAAATCTGGGATGAGAACTCCTCCGACAGAGTTTTTATTCTTAGCAAAAGCTAACACAGGACAAACGTTCTCGACAAACCCTCTAGAATAATCATCATGTAGCGTGATGATGAGATCTAGATCGGGAAGTTGTTTAATTGCATTTAGTCTATCAAAAGCCCCCTTGACAGCTTGCAAACGAACGACTTCTTTCTCAACAGTGCGATTTGTGATAGAAATATTTCCATTAACTATCTTAAAACGAACAAGCAATTTATCTTTGGAATTTCCATCACTATTCCAAAAACCGTCTAGCATGCCTGAAGTAATCCCTTTTTCCCTAAAAGGAGCCAGATCTGACTCAATCTGTTCCATCATCCAGCTTGGAGGAACATGTTCCATTTTTTCTTTTAATACCTGCTCATCCAAAGCAAGACATCCTACAGGTAAACAATAGAGTGCCCTCAGAAAAACGGAACAAAAAATTTTACTCCAATTAACCGCGTGCCGTAACATAAGAGGCTCCTAACATAATGGACAGTTGTATGCATAATACAAAAAGGGCGAAACCAAAAACACCAAATAATACGGAACGTCCACCTCTGACCTGATAAGAAGAGGGAATATGTTTTTTATACCTTCCAATCCACACCATGGTTGCAGGGATAATTCCAAAAAGAACGACCGCACAAATTCCGCCTGCAAAATTCAGCGCTTTAAAAAAAAGTTGCGGATAGATGACAGCAAAAATCAATGGAGGAAGTAGTGTCAGAGCACACAATCTAAAATCTTCCCGTTTCTCTTTTGGAATTTTCAAACCATCCGCCAAAAAATGCACAAGACTGAGCGCTTGAGCTAGAAAAGAAGTTAAAATAGCAAAAAAAGCAAGCCATTTGGCGCAAAAGCTGATCATCGAAGAACCTAAAAAACCAGCTAATGCTTGTGAAGCTTCTTTGTCATGTTTTAAACTTTCTAAAATACCTGAAGCACCCTGCATAGGGACAATTCCTAAAACTAAAACTTCCCAGATCAAATAAATAAAAAGGGATAATAAACTCCCTCCAATAATCGTTTTTTTTACGCGTTTAAGGTCCCCTTTCATATAGGCTGTCAAACTCGGAATCATATTGTGAAAGCCAAATGCGATAATTAAAATGGGCAGTGAGTAAATTGCGTAAGAGGGTTCTGTTCTAGCAAGCAAATAGGGGGATATGTGCCTTGCCCCTAAAAAAACAAGAACACAAAATGTACCAATTTTGAAAACCATCAAAACTCTATTCCAAAGATCCACCGATCTTGTTCCAAAAAAAACTATGCAGCCAAATAAGAGGACAAAAAAAAGACTTCCCAACCAGTTAGGAACTGCAGGAATAATTGTCGTTACAATACTGCCGCTTCCTGCCACATAAGCGATAAGAAGAGCGTAAAACAAAAAAAGATACAAGACCCAACTGATTCCCTTACCAAATTTTCCTAAGGTTTTTTCAACCATTGAAATAAAGTTTACAGGATTTGGAAACCAACCATTCACTTCAATAATAAGAAGCCCTGTCATTGTCATAAAAGACCAAGCACAAAAAAACATCACAAGAGAGGGAACAAAACCTGACAACCCGGTAAGAATAGGAAGACCTAGCATACCGGCTCCAATACAACTACCTGCAACAAGTAACATACCGCCAATGACACTTCCTGGCTTATCACTCATTTAAATCTCTTGTCTGAAGTTTTTCTAGAACACGAATTTCTTGCCCAAGCCTTCCAAGCTCATACCCTTCATAATCCACAAATTTAAAAAATCGCTCGAAACAAGGCAGCACCTGACACACCTGTTTTGCAAGCTCTTGCGCAATATAGCGGTATGTCGGATGTCCTGCAGGTGCAGATCTGAGCTCGCACAGCCATTGAAGAGCGCGCAAATTAACATGAAAGTACCAGTGCATATTATATGCCATGGGAACAACATATTGAGCCTCTTCTGGGAACTCAGCAGCGATAGTATCAAATGCTTTTTTTGCAGATTCCATCGCAAGACAGTAAGAAGCTTCCATTTCCGTGTCTTTGACTTCTTGAGGAACGAAAAAGCCAAGATCACAAGAAAAAATCTGTCTTTCTTGAGTAAGCATCCTATGACGTTGCAAATCCCGATAAATACCAAAATCAGCAACAATTTCAAAAGTAAATACCGCATGCTCAAGAGCGCGCGGAGACTTGTGACGTCTGTTTTCGCGATAGTTGCTCGCTGCATCAAGAATTTGATTAAGATCCTCTTCAGATAAAGAAAGGCAATGCTCCTGCAACTCCCAAAGTCCTGCTCCAGAGTTTGCAAAAAGAAGAGCTGCTGCAACTTTCGCAGGGCTCTTAGAATCATAACTTAAAAGGCGAACACCCGGCCCTTTCATAGAAGAAATCGATCCCGCATATTTACCCGCAAGCTCTTTTAACTCTCCTTGCATCTGCTCTTGATAGTCTGTGAATGTTTTCTGATATTTGTGCCCTGCATCAGCTCTACGGACAAAAGAAGGGATAACTTTAGACAGTTCTTGAAATGCTTTCCTTCCTATATCTTGCATCTCGCTTAAAGTCGCCGCATTTAATTTTTGAATCAACGTTTCAAAAAAACGACCATTACCAAAAACTCCCATATTCGTAAGAGCGCTTGCTGGTAAAAGCCCCCGTAAACAATCAAGAACTTTTGCACGAAGAGCTGCTGTGTAAGCAACTTTAGAAACTTCATGTTCTCTTGGGAATTTCTTTTCCATTAACTCTGTTAGAGGAGGAATTAACTTGGAATAGGTCTCAAAAAGATGATTACATGTATCGACATAAAGATCGCGAAAAGCAGATGTCATTAAAATCGGCTCTCGAAGAAAAAGATACTCCCCATGTACTTTTTGATCAAAATAGATGTAACGTGTTGATTTTTCTAGGGGAGATCCTCCAATTCGACAATCTTCAATCATTTTGGCAGCAAGCATTGAAACATTTTCAACCGCCAAATGCGCCCCACCCAACTCACCGATCGAATCATCTCCATAACCATCAAGAATTCTATCATAAAAATTTTGAGCTCTCTTGATCGCTGTGATTTGATCTTCTAAAACGGCATCTTCTCCTCCCTGGCCAATTAACTGACCCGAAATCGACGCGAAGGCCGTCTCTTCATTCAAAATAAACTCTTTGAGAAGCAAAGATCTCAAACCCAAACTCGAACGAGAATATCTAGAAAAAAGAGCTCCCTTGATCACCTCTGGAAGATTTCGTAGGACAAAAACATTACTTTTCGCACTTGTTACATAACGATCCAAAATCTTAACCTGGGCATCAGAGAACTCTTCATAACCTTCAAACATGGATAAACCCCTCATTTAGTCTATATACACAACAACTAGCCTTTGCCAAATTCTAAATCTTTACGTTCAGTCATGTATAGCTAGCGTGACATATTCTCTACTACGGATCAAGAGAAATTTAAATGTGAACATCCAAATTTTTATCACTTCGAATCAACTTGCGCATAGAAACGTTGTTCATTAAGGGTTGGATAAAGAGTCTTGCCGGTTTCAGCTGTGGCGCCAACATCTCGCAGCCAAGCAGACATTGCATAAGAGATAAAATTACGACTACTTTGCTTTAAAAACATATCAAGAGGAAGAGCAAAGAAAAAACCTTTATCGTAATAAGTTTGACCATTCACCTTATCGTGTCCATTTGTGAGAGTATACCAAATCCCAAATCGCAATCCGCTTGAAAAGATACGCACTGCTTCAAAACGAGCACCGATGTCTTTTGCCAAAAACTGCCCTCCCATCGCTTTGAATTCAAGGTTTAACGGTTTAAACTGATAATAAAGACTCAAAAAATATTGAATACCGACAAAATGTTTATATTCAGGATGGTGCCCGTGCACCTCTCGAATGTTTGTCGTAAATTTGATGCCTCTATAGCGTCTTTTCCAGACAGTTGCTCCTTCTATACCAACCGCCCAATTTGTGTTTACCGGGTAGTAGAGAGCTTCCGCTGCAAATCCTCCATAAGCTGCTTCAAAATATCCGCTTGCAAGACGCGCAAAAAAACCTTTACCAAGATTCCATCCTTTCTGAATATATGCTTTTTCAATGGACAATGAGTTACTTTGAAAATATCGAATGGAATCTGTGCGCACATTAGGAAGATGGGAGGGATTTAGCCGATCCGTTGCACTAAGGTCGGATAAACTCGATTTAATCGAATAACCAATTTGCAATTTATAATAAACCTGATCGAAAAGATAGCCTTCGGGAGCTGCAATCACTCCAAAATCGTATTTAAATTTTCCCTTAGCCCCCCCGAAATAGGTGAGCAATCTAGGGCGAAAAGTGAATGTCCAAATTTTTTTCTGTCTTTCAAACAATAAATCACTCTCGTATTCCTTGGGAACTCGCTTAGCCTCTTGCATGGGAGAAAGAATATACATCTCTTCATCAGAAATTCTTCTCTTTTGATATCGATATAAATCTTCTGCTCGAAAATGATAAGAATGGGATGCAAGTCCATCCTCTTCCATTACAACAATCACGGCTTTAATATTTGAGGGAGTAAGCGCCGAAAGAAGATGGTACAAACGCTCTCGCACAATCGATTCAAGACGATACCGATTGTTAACAACTTTCAAATAGAGCACTTTGTTCAAATCATGATCAAACTTAAGGTAAGCCGTATAAAGATCAAGCCCTTGATCAGCAAAGGCATAAACAAGCTCGTGCGCAAACTCTCTTTCAAGACGAATAATTCCTAAAGGTTCCGTATCACGCGGAGAACAATAAGGCAAAGCGTCATCAATTTTAGGAAAAAGCCCTTTTGTCGTCCCCAAAGGAAAGCGAAAAGAAGCAGCACCTGCAATTTTTTCCCCACGAATAGAACTCACTGAAAGCTGAAGAGTCTCAAATCCAAGATAATTCACTCCTAGATTCAGTCGACTTTTTACCTTTCTTCCCTGGGGATGTTCATGATGATGTTTTTTGTAATTATTCGCATCATACTCAGCTACAAAAGAAATATTTTTAAAAAAGGGAATATCTCTATGACGAAGAGGCGTCCATGAAATGCCGCCAAAAAAACCCTTAATTCTCCCGTGTCCCCACCCAAGAGTTGTTTCCAAATTCATATTAAGCCACTGTTTTGTTGCAACAATGTATTGAGAGTTAAACCGTTTTGAACCCATAAAATCTTCAGCGCCAATAACAAGGCTTGGAAAATTGGGCAAACCATCCTCTGGAAGCAAAATTCCTATCTTAATGTTCCCTATCCGATCCGCATCATCTCCAAAACCCTCATTACCAAAATTTCCTTCCAAACATCCTTTATAAACGCGATAATTAGCAGAAAGTTCAACTCTTTGAAAAACTTGAAAATTTACTCCATAGACATTATAGGGAGGAGATGACGCTGCGCCAACTGCCGTCATACCTGAGCCCGCCATCCTGGCGGAGGGCATTGTAAAATACCCCCCCATCATCGATTGATTGTAAAAGAAAGGGAGCTGATCTCTTAGTTCTTTGTTGATGGCTTCTACAAGAGCTAAATCATCAAAAAGAGATCCCTCTGCTCCAACTAAAAAATTGGGTAAAAAAAAGAGTATCAGAGCGCTGTAAAAGAATTTCATGAAAGTCGAGATTAAGAGAATTGCTCTGTTTTTTTCAAGAGCATTGAACTTAATTAGATCTGCTTCTATACTCATCCAGTGTAGATGTTCAAAAAGGAAGTTCCGATGAGTTATTTAAAAGAGTTTCTGACGCAAATTGCCAACCATGATTATCCTGCTTATCTTCGTTTATGGGAGGAGTATTGCGCCTCTGACGAAGTCGATGGCACAGAACTTTTGGAAATTCTCAAATCTGTTAAAGAATGTGAATTCAAAGACTCCTTTGGCCGCCACGTTGAGAGAATCCTTCCTCTTTGGATGAAAATCAAAGGTACAGAGATCGGTGATGAAGTCCTACGACTCCTCATCGATGTTCAAACTAGCAATAGTGAACAGCTCTATCAACTCACATGCGAACACCTCAATGAAAAATATGGAAAAGAGAGTACTTTTAATGAAAAATTACGCCTGATAGGATTGCGCAACAAAGAAAAATTTCAAGGAGCCATCAGCAATTTTGAGCTACTGTCTCACATGAAGCCTGGAAACTTTGTATTTCACACCGGTGGCTGGGGCGTTGGAGAGATCATAGATGTCTCTATGATTCGAGAGCAGCTAAGTCTTGAGTTTGATTACGTTCCGGGTAAAAAAGATCTTTCTTTTGAAATGGCTTTCAAAACACTGATTCCCGTACCTAAAGATCATTTTCTTGCAGAAAGATTTGGAACACCAGATCTTCTCGAAAAAAAGGCTAAAGAAAATTCCCTTGAGGTCGTCCGCATGCTTTTGCGCGATCTTGGTCCTAAAACTGCGGCTGAAATTAAAGATGAACTTTGCGATCTCGTTATTCCAGCAAAAGAATGGACGAGATGGTGGCAATCCGCGCGCGCAAAAGTGAAAAAAGACACAATGATTCAATCTCCGGAAGATACACGCGAACCCTTCCGCATCCTCGGCAAAGAAGTTTCCCACGAACAAAGATTACAAAAAGCCTTAGAGACCAAACCGGATGCAAATACACTCATTCAAATGGTGTACAGTTTTTTCAAAGATTTTCCAGAAACACTTAAAAATGAAGAGTTTAAAGCAACTCTTCACTCCAAACTCAACGAACTTCTATCCTACGAAGAAATTACAAATGCTCAGAAGCTTCAAGTTCATTTCTTTTTAGAAGATCTTAGCAATGAAAAAGAGTCGCATAAAGTGGTTGAGCAGATCAAAAACCTTCAAAATATTGAAGAAATTGTTCAAGAAATTTCAATCCATTCATTCAAAAAGAGAACGCTTACGGAAGTGCGCAAGCTGCGTTCCGATTGGAAAAATATTTTCCTCAATCTCATCTTTGTCGTCGATCAAAGCACTTTGCGCGACTACATTCTCGGTGAACTCAATGAAGAGGAAACAAGCGCTGAGTTGAAAACTAAACTAGAAGAACTCTTGAACCATCCCTCTCGTTATCCAGAAGCGCTTATTTGGTACTTCCAAAAAATCACTTCTCAACCTAAAGCTATTTTTGCAGATTCTTTGGGCAAAAGCCGCTTCTTCGAAGCCTTTTTAATTCTTCTCAGCCATATTGAGCACAACAATGCTCAAAAAGATCTTGTGAAAAAAATGCATACGATTTTGTCAAATGGCAGGTATGCCATTATTCGTCAAATCATGCAAAGTGCTTCCATAGAAGAAGTTAAAGAATTCCTCCTTCTTGCAACAAAGTGTCATTCCTTAAGCGATCATGATATCAAAATTTTCCACTCTTTAGCAGAAGTTGTACATCCATCTCTTGCAAAAGCTAAGAAAAAAGAAACTGCTTCGCATGACGCTCAAATCATCTGGACAACAAAAGAGGGCTACCAAAAACTTCAACAAAGAATTCAACAGATTGCAACTGTCGAAACTGTTGAAAATGCCAAAGAAATTGAAGTTGCAAGAGGTCACGGCGACTTAAGAGAAAATGCTGAATTTAAAGCCGCTCTTGAGAGAAGAGATCGTCAACAAGCAGAGCTTAAACTTTTATCAGAACAACTGAATCGCGCGCGAATTCTTTCCAAGGACGACATCTCCACAACCGAAGTCGGTGTTGGTGCTATTGTTGAATGCAAGGGGCCAAAGGGCAACACCGTTACTTACACACTTCTTGGACCATGGGATGCTGATCCAGAAAAAAATATCCTCTCCTTCCAGTCGAAACTTGCGCAGGCAATGCAGGGATTGAAGGTGGGAAATTCTTTCCATTTCCAAGGCGAAGAATTTATCATTACAGGAATTCGTGAAGCTTCTGTATAATCGTTTTTAAAGGAGTGGACAAAGATGGAACTTGTCATAGCGAGCAGCAATCTTCATAAAATTCGTGAATTTCGAGCCATTCTCAAAGCCACTTGTGATTTAGAATTACTCTCACTTCTTGATTTTCCAAGCTACTCTCCTCCGGAAGAAACAGGGAAAACATTTGAAGAAAACGCAACTCTCAAGGCCGTCCACGCAGCTTCCTACTTAAACCACTGGGTGATTGCCGATGACTCTGGCCTTGTCGTCCCCGCATTACAAGATGCTCCAGGAGTCTACTCCGCTAGATATGCAGGTAATGAAGCAACTGATGCAGAAAACAGACGTAAACTTCTTCACGAAATGCGCAATTTGAAAGATGAAGAACGGAACGCTTATTTCACATGCAGCATTGCCTTAGCAGCGCCAGAGGGTCTAAAAAAAGTAGTCACAGTCATCTGCGAGGGGTCTATTGTTAAAGAAGAACGCGGTGGCCACGGTTTTGGCTACGACCCTGTTTTTATCAAACATGACTATAGCAAAACCTTTGCTGAGCTCGATGAAGACACAAAAAATCGCATTTCTCATCGAAGAAAAGCAATTGATAAACTCTTGCCCTTTTTAGAAACTATTCATGTTTTAATCGATTAATGCACTATTTTGTGGATGGCTATAACCTCCTGTTTCGTCTTGCAAAGGATGAAACAAAGCCTTTACAAAATAAACGAGAGATCCTTCTTGCAGCACTTGCTTCATTCAAACTCAATTTATCCATTGTTTTTGATAGTGCTTTGGCACGCCACGGTGCTCAAGAGCGCGGTCATTGGCAAGATATTGAAATTGTCTACACAGAACTTGGTCAATCAGCTGATGCCTATATCAAACAACAAATCATGGATTCTCCGACGCCCAGACAAGAAACAGTGATCACCTCAGATCGAGAACTCGCTCGTATTTGTAAACATCTCGGTGCCCATGTACAGAGTATCGAAACTTTTGTCGGAAAATTAAATAACAAAAAATTAAAAATGCGCAAACCAAAAGTGCACCCTTTTAAAGAAAGTGACAAAGAAATCGAACGCCTTCTCAAAATCTTCGAAGAGCGTCTATAGTGCTAATCAGTCGCAAGGACAGGCTCTAAAAGCTCCGTAGCAGTAAAATCAATCTCTTCCCAAGGGTACTCGATAAGAAGCTGGTGAATTTCAGCTGTAGATTTGGAACGATTAAGCGCCTCTCGCAATTTACGCGCCCCCTTTCCATTTTTAAGATAAAAACAACCTACTCTGCGCATATCGGTTACAGCTTTTCGTTCATTTTGATAAGAAACAATATGTTGGAAATGCTCGAAAACAGCTTGTTTGTAGTCTAAAAATGTGCGTATGAGTGGGGGCTGCCCCGCAAGAATTCTATAAACATCTTCAATAATCCAGGGCTGTCCCATCGTGCCTCTTGCAATCAAAATCGCATCGCATCCCGTACTTTCAAAAAGCGCAAGAGCACTTTTGGCATCCATTACATCTCCATTCCCAATCACCTTGATTGTCTTGGCTGTTTCCTTACAAGCACGGATATAATCCCAATTTGCAGGTCCCTTATAGCCTTGAGATCTTGTTCTTCCATGAACACAAATTGCTTTCGCTCCAGCTTTTTCCGCAATCGAAACAATTTCAGTACAATTAATCTGGTTGAAATCCCAACCTATTCGAATTTTAACGGTAACGGGAATTTTGACAGCAGCTACCATATTAGAGATGATTTCTCCAATCAAGTCGGGATTTCTTAAAAGCCCTGACCCACTTCCATCTTTTGTAACTTTATCTACAGGGCATCCGCAATTAAGATCAAGAACATCAAAACCAAGATCCTCGATGATCTTAGCAGATGGCCCTGCAAGTTGCGGTTTGCTTCCGCAGAGTTGAGCTCCAATCGGATGCATTTCTGTTTCATAATCAAGAAGTCTGTAAGTATTAGGATCGTTTCGGACAAGCGCATCCATCTTGACCATTTCACAATAAATCAAACCGGGACGATAGCGCGCCGTCATCCTACGAAAAGGCAAATCAGAACAGCCTGCAAGGGGGGCACAAAAAATATTCGAAGAAAGCGGAAGCTCTCCTAAGTAAAACATTTAATTAAAATCACCTCTAAGAACTGCAGAACAAAAAAACCAAGCAATGGGCTTAAATCAAGGACTCCGCCAATTGGAGGGATTATCTTCCTGAAGATATTCAAGTAAGGGTCCGTATAATAGGCGATAAATCTCATAAATGTCGAATGTGCAATACTTGGAAACCAAGAGCCCACAACTCGAATAAATAGCATGATCAAATAGAGATTTATAATCAATTTAATAAGATAAATAACGATCATAATTTTTTATATTTATCATAAAGAGTTTTTGAATTTGTCATTAGATAATCATTTGTAATTTCATTTGATTCCCCAAAAATAATTTTCTTGGGTTTAACAAGATTCAAATAACGTTGTTTAAGATTCTTAAATTCATAATTATGAACCCATTCGCGGGCACCCACTGTCTTCTGCAAGTAATCTTGATAATTATGAAAAACATCTAAAAGAGCATCAGCGACATCATCCACTTCACAATCATAATGTTCACCACATACTTCTCCCCACCAATAAAGGGCAGGCTCTTCGATATTTGAAGGAATCACTCTAACATACCCGCTGTTACAGATTGTTGTTTGGGCTGTATTATTCGTTACAATCGCAGGAATTCCAAGAGCCATTGCCTCTCGAGGTTGAATCGAAAAGCCTTCACCCTTAGAAGGACTAATATAACAATCTAATGTTTTAAAATATTGCAAGTAAGCAGGATTATCAAGACGAAGGTCAGTAAATTCAACATTTTCTAAACCAAGAGAGGCTATCTCCTCCCTAATCTTATTAATAACATGCTCTTGCCCATATCTATAATTAATTTTCAAACGAACATCGGCACGGTTGCCAAAGGCTTTTGCAAAACCTTGAATAAGTTTAATATGATTCTTTCTCTCAAGACAGGAGCTTAAATAACCAAAAACCATTGGTTTTTTAGATGCGGAGCGAAGAGGCTCTTCAAAAAAACCATCTAGATAAAGTCCAAGAGGCAACTCAAAAACAGGAATTTCTACACCAGAATTTTTATACACATCAATAAGGAAGCGATCCGGGACAACAATTGCATCAAAATGACGATTCATCGTAGTTGCCCAATCAGGAGGAATCTTTGTGGACTCAAGCATTGAATACGCAATTCGAATTTGTTCAGAAGATGTTCTTCTAATTACTCTTTTCCAGGGTCTGTACCCAGGCATTTGAAAAGCATCTACAAGAATGGCTACTTTACTTCTATTTTTCCTGCCATTGGCTTTAATTATTTTGAGAACATCTTGAGGAATATCTGTAGGATCTGTTGCGCGTACTGGAAAATAAGCAATAGAAACATCTTCTTTTAGGGCCTGCATCAATTCTACAGCCTGCCTTCCGATTCCATCTGCCATAATTGCTACGCCAAAAACCTTTAAGTGAACTTCCTTATATTTGTTCGCTATTAAAATTTTTTTCGTCACAACAACTACTGATGCAACACTACATACTACACCGAGTATCCACAAAATCAATTTTTTCATGATTTCCCATTAATAATTTTCGTGTACTTTTGGTAAAGTTCTTTAGAAGTTGTCATTAAATAATTCTCTGTAATTTTATCTTCATCACCCAAAATTACTGTTTTGGGTTTAACAAGATTTACATAAAAATTTTTCAAGTTTTTATATTCACAATTCTGAACCCATTCTCGAGATGCTTGCGCTTTTTTCAAAAACATGTCGTAGTTTGTATAAACATCTAAAAGAGCATTTGCTACTTCATCTATTGAACAGGTATACCACACACCAAAACTCATATGCCCAAAATAAGGAGCCGGCTCACACTCATCTGAAGCCACAGCTCTCACAAGCCCCGTCTTACAAAGGGTTGACTGCGCAGTATTATCCGTCACGATAACAGGAATCCCCAAAGCCATTGCCTCCCGCGGCTGTATTGAATATCCCTCTCCCTTTGACAAGTTCACCAAACAATCTAGTGTTTTGAACAGTTTTAAATATTCTGCACTGTCAAGAGGAAGCTGAGTAAATTCTACATTGTGAAGACCTAAAAAGTCGATTTCTTTATTAATTAATCCTATTAAACTACGATCTCCTGAACGGCAATTAATACGTAAACGCGCATCGGGGCTGTCACCAAAAGCTTTGGCAAACGCTCTAAGAAGGGTCAACTGATTCTTTCTATCTACGCAAGCTCCCAAGTTTCCAAACGTCAGCGGCTGATGCGCACAGCTTCGAAGAGGTTCTTTAGAAAACGCCTCCAGTTGGAGTCCAAGAGGCACTTCAAATACAGGCACACGAACGCCACATGCTTTATATACAGATACTAAAAAGCTATCGGGAACAACAACAGCATCAAAATAGTTGTTAAAAATAAATACCCATTCATAAGGAATCATTGTGGACTCAAACATTGAGTACGCAATTCTTACCTGCTTTTTAGAAGTATGTCGAACAAACTTTTTATAAGAAGAGTGCTTAGGTAGCCAAACAATATCTTCTAAAATGGCAACTTTTCCTTTTGCCTTTCCTCCTTTCTTCAGAAAAGGAATCACTTCCTTAGGAACATCTCCCAAATGAACAGGATCTGTCGAAATGAAATTAATCGACATCTCATCTTTAAGAGCTTGGATCAAATCAACGGACATTCTCCCGATTCCATCTTTCATATTCACTGCCCCAAAAATAGTCAAATCAGGATCCGTCCACCCATTCCACCCGTTATTATCGACATATATCCATCCGAAAATAGCAGATGCCGAAAGCAAAACACCGAACATAAAAAACTGAAACTTTTTCATATTTATCCTAATTGAATAAGAACTCATCTCTCTAAAATAGACAGGTTCAAGTATCCAAATTTTTACTCTTTTTACCTAATTTAGGTCAAAAAAAAACATAGAGTTTATTGAAGCTAGTCGATACAATCTCGAGGTAATATGTATGCTTTAGGTTTACATGCAGACGGTCATCTTTTGAAGGTGGCTCTTTTACGTCGAGAAAAAGGTCAAATTTGTATTGAGCTTGTTCGAACGTTTAATCTTCAAGAAGTAAACGACGCTCTTTTCCTTTTAACTCCTATTCTTGCAAAAAAAAAGGCTGTTATTGTCACAGGATTAGATGCCTGGGAAGTCATCTTAAGAGACGTTGACATCAAGCTAAAACATAAAAAAGAAATTCTTTCCGTTCTTCCCTTTCAAAGTGAAGCTCAAATTCCTTATCCTTTAGAAGAGGCAATTCTCGTTCCTTTCTTATCTAATTTGGGAAAAGAAGTTTCCTCCATTACAATTTTAGCGACAAAAAAAAAGTCGTTGCTCGAGCACTTAGAAAAAATGAATGCCTATCAAATTGATCCTGATTGGGTATCGGCTATCCCGGCAGCTCTTTGGAGATATGCTAAATCTTACCTCTCTAAAGAACTCACTTCAATTCTACATTTAGGAATGGAAAAAAGCTCCTACCTCTCTTTTTCAAATGAAAGGCTTGTTTTTTCCCAAACCATAAATTTCGGACTCAGTCATCTTCTTGATGCACTACAAGAAGATGCACCAGAAAAAGAATTAGATGCCGTTAACTTTTCCTCCCTAAACTCCACAGAATTTCCGAAACTATCTCAAGCTTTGGAAAAATTCAAAAAAGAGCAGGAAAGGATTTTAGCATTTTTTGAAATAAAAGGACTCTCACAAGACTGGGCCCTTCTTGGAGATATTCCCCTATCTCTTAGACAATTTTTAGATGGAGAGCAAAGAAAAGAAAAAGGGGATCATCCCTCTTACGCAATCCCTATTGGTCTTGCCCTCGATGCTATTTACCAAGACGAAAACTCTATACAGTTAAGACAAAATATTTATGTCTCAGAAGGTCAATTCAAAAAAAGGATGAAAAGTCTTGTTTTAAGTTTTTCAAGCATTGCTTTAGTTTTTTTCACTACATGGGGGAGCACTCATTTTTTCCTCAAAAAAAAAGAGGCTGCCTTGATCGAGCAAGCAGAAAAATATCGAGGAAAAAAGCTAGAAAAAAACCGCGAAGTTCTCCTAGAATCCTTACACGACTGGTCAAAAACTTTAAAAAACAAAAAAATTCCATTCCCTTACCAATTAACAGTTCCTAAAGTTAGCGATTTTCTCGCCTGGCTCTCTGTACACCCCAAGCTGAATCAAACAGGTGTTGAAATCAAAAAAATTCATTATTCTCTAGTTAAATACCCTCTTCTTGGAAAAACCAATATTCCCTATCAGGTCAAAGTAGAACTTGAATTTATCTCTGCATCCCCAACACTTGCTCGAGAGTTTCACGACAGTTTATTAAAAGGAGAGGGGCTTGTAAATCCAGGGCATGAAATCGCTTGGAATGTCAATGAAAACAGATACTCGACAACTTTTATTCTTAAGGATTGTCCCCCATGAAAAATGCTCGTGTTATCTGCTCTCATCCTTATTTCTTCCTATCCGTTCTCGTTATCGCGACTCTTCCTATTATCTACTTGATTTTTTCCTTTTTCTCTTCAATGGCTGAACTTAATGAAATCAAACTTGCAATCGATCAACTTCAACTCAAGGAACAAAGACTTCTTAATCGAGGACTTTCAGAAGAAAATTTCATTTCGAAAATGAAAAATGCTGATCATTTTTATATTGATAAAAACTTGGAATCTCTTATTTTTCTAGAATCAGAAACAACTCAACTTGAATTTCAAACTGATCCTGTCTTCAAAAAAAGACTTCATTTCTTAACAGGAGGAGAAAATAAACTCCTCTTCGCTGAAGAAGGAATTCGACGTTGCGATATTTTTCAAGAAGTTGAAGAAAGACTTCAACATCCCGTGGAGATCGATGAAGAAGATCTTAAAAAAATTTTATGTTTCATTGAAGAGATCCCCATCTCCCCTTTTTCCCCTCCTACAAATGCTCCTCAGTTGATTATCAAAAACTTTGAGCTCGTTAAAAAAAGTATCGGTACAGACCAAGAAATTTACGTTGTTAATTTGAAACTCATCAAACGTGAAGGTATTTAAGTGAGACTATCTTATCGTTTAAAATTTTTACCCTTTTTTTTAATTCTTTGTGGCTGTGCTACAAAATCAACACAAAATGATTCCGATGTTTTAACCAGCATCCAAATCATCGATAGAAACGGTTTTTCTGAAACAATTAGTGTCAAATCTCGTCTTGCTAATTACGAAAATGTCAACTTTCTTGAACCGCAACCTTATAAAAAAGTGATGCAAGTTTTTGGGAAGATGAAAGGGAATCAAGCGGGAGCTAAAATCACCAGCTACCATCCTAATGGACAACCTTGGCAATATCTTGAGGTGGAAAGTGGAAGAGCTCATGGAAACTATCATGAGTGGCATCCCAATGGTAAACTCCGTTTAACCTCTTATATCATCGAGGGTCTTCCCGATATCGGCGAAAGAGCTCAACTCAGTTGGATCTTTAATGGGAAAAGCACAGCTTACGATGAAGACGGTCATCTCATTGCAGAAATTTTTTATGAAAAAGGTTCTTTAGAAACCACTTCTCTTTACTACCACGCTAACGGGCAAATCGCCAAGTCTGTTCCCTACCGAAATAATAAAGTTCAAAATGAAGTGTGTTCCTATAACGAGGCAGGCGAACTCATCGAACAGATTTCTTATAAAGACGATTTGAAGGATGGTAAAGCTAAGGGGTTGTGGTCTCAAGAAATGTTAAAATATCAAGAAGAATACCACCAAGGACTCTTAAAAACGGCTGCTTATTACACAAAAGAGGGCGCACTCATTGCAGAAATTAAGGAAGGTAGAGGAACTCAGGCTTCTTTTATAGACGATAAGCTCCACTCCCTATCAGAATTTCAAGAGGGAGTAGCATGCGGTAAAGTGGAAATTTTTGATTCCGAAGGGTTTATCACAAATGTCTACCACATCCAAAATGAAAAAAAGCAGGGAGAAGAATGGGAGTATTTTTCCAAAACTCAGCAACCCAAACTCTATCTAAACTGGAATGATGATACAATTCAAGGGATGACAAAAACTTGGTATAGTAACGGCGTCTTGCAAAGCGAAAGAGAGATTCACGGCAACAAAAAACACGGTCTTGCCTTTGCTTGGTACGAAGAAGGACAGCTGATGCTCATGGAAGAATACGACAACGATATCCTCATCAAGGGCTCTTACTATAAAAAAGGAGACAAACTTGCCGTCTCTAAAGTTGATGAGGGAAATGGTGTTGCTACTCTGTACGACAGCAAAGGACACTTTCTAAAGAAAATCACCTATGAACGAGGAACTCCGCTTCTTTAAACCTCGAATTGCGATTGATTGATAATAAAAAATCATCAAATGGATTGTTTTTACGTTTTGCGTTGATTTTTCTTAGTGGGTTGCTGCAAATAGGTCACAATTCGGGGTAAAAATAAACTCAATAGGGAAAATAGGTCACAATTCGGAGTTAAAACCTACGTCATGGAGAAGGAGAGGGAGGGGGTGGAATCTCTGAAGGAACGGGTTGCTGTTGATAAAACTCAGTTTCTGGGAGTTGATTTGTTCCTCCGGGATGTGGCGGCGGCTTTACCTTGCACTGTCTGTTTCCCTGAGATGTTTGCGCTGTTACCATGCCTGCATTCCCTACTTGAGGAGTCACCGAGTAGGGCGTACCTTCTGAGCAGTACCAAAGGACGCTAAAGGGTGTTTCAGATTTCGAGGGTTCTTGATATCCTGTCATTCCACTGTTATCACTCCAAATCATCAACTGATTAGGTTGGATAAAAACCTCGCCCAACTTTTTTCCATCAGCGCCTTGAACAACAGCAATGAGCGGATAGGGACTATCATTATAAAGCCGTACTGATGATGCAAATGCTGAAAGAGAAAAACATAAAAACAACCCTAATTTTTTCATCATTTGACCTCTTCTTCAATCGATGCCCATTTTAGGTCAATTGCACCAAGGGAATTAACAACGACATTTTTCAGTCTCTCACTCTGTAAATAGAGCATGTTACCCTGACAAATCGGAATGATCGGCATCGCATTCATTAAAATTTTCTCACTCACTGAAAGAAAATATCGTCTTCTTTCAGCATCGCTTTCTTGATTGGAAGCATCCAAAAACTGCACGTATTCTGCATCTTCCCATCCCGTATTATTTGTGGACGCTTTGTTATATTTAAATACTTCAAGAAAATTGATTGGATCATTAAAGTCAGCTGACCAGCTACTAAAAGCTAAATCATAATTTCTCTTTGAAACTCGATCAAAATACACTTGAGGTTCCATTGCTTCCAATTGAATTCTAATCCCAAGTGCTTTAAACCATTGCTGCTCGACCGCCTGCGCTAGCAAATGTCGACGATCACTTGATGCATAAATGCACGTGATTTCTGGAATATTTTCTAATTTTAATCCCAGATTTTCAAGCGCCTTATTAAAAAACATCTTTGCTGCTTCACTATCTCCATCTACAAAATAGGGGGTCTCTTGTAGACCCATGGAAACAGGCACAAGTCCTGTAGCTGGAATTTGTCCACATTGATAGATATGTTCGACAAGTTCTTTACGGTTCATCGCAAGTGCTAATGCCTTGCGAAAATTAGGTTCAACAAGCAACGGATGCTCTATGTTACAGCGCAAAAAATCTGTCGCCAAAAAGGGCTTTGTGCAGATATTAACTTGGCTTTTAAGTGAGTCCAATGCATCTACCGGCAAAGAAGATAAAGGAGAGCCTGCCCAATCAAGATCCTTTTTTTCAAACATCTTAAATTCTGTATCGCTTGGAACCATCGCGAAATGAATTCTATCGAGCGCAACATTTTCCGCATCCCAATAGTTAGAATTTTTTATGACTGCAAACAGATGTTGATGCTGCCAAGTTTCTAGTGAAAAAGGACCATTACTCACAAAAGTGCGAACGGAAGCAGTCCATTTAGGATCTTCTCGATCGATGCGCTCATTAACAGGAAAAAACGTAGGAAATGCTAATAGTTCTAAAAAATAAGGTGTTGGCGCTTCAAGTTCTACTTCTAATTGATCTTCATTAAGCACACGAATTCCCACATCGTCCAAGGCGCCATATCCAGATTTTGCAGCTTTTGCTCCCTTAATCACGTACAGTTGAAAAGCATTATCCGCTGCAAACTGAGGGCTCAAAACTTTTTTCCAAGAATAAGCGAAATCGTAAGCTGTAAGGGGATCTCCATTTGTCCAAAAGCTTTTGCGAAGTTTAAAAGAGTACGTTTTCAAATCTTCTGAAACAGTCACGCTTTCTGCAAGTGCAAGCTCGGCTTTTTCAAACTTATTCAAGTGGGTGAGTCCTTCAAAGAGCATCCGAACAAGTGTTACTGCTTGTAAATCGCGCGCTTTTCTTGGATCAAGAGTCTGAGGCTCCGATACCAGATTAATGCGCGCCACAGCTCCTACTTTTTTTACAGGCTCTTTGTCATCCTGTGTTTTTGGCGGATAACAAGCAGAGAGGATAAGTAATAAAAAAGTAGCGATCCGTGCAACTTTCATGATAATCTCCTAAATTCACATAAAACAGAGGTTATCCAGCTTTTATGAAATTTGCAATTGTTAAATCAGCAGCTCCTCTTTTAAACACACATGAATTTAACGCAGTTTTTAAACATCCCCTCCCCTTAACTACCGAAGGACTTTTAAAAGCTGTTGAAACTATAGCTACCGCTGGAACCAGCCTGGCTCTTATAAAAAAATGTAGCGAATATATCTATCAAGTTCAAACCTCAGATTATCTTAAAGATCCTCTATTTACCGACGCTAGATTTTTAACATTTACTAACAACGAGAAAAAAGCTCCTCTCAAACTATGTCCTACGCCTAACCTACTATTAAAAAGATTAGAAGATCTCATTGGCACTCCTTATGTCTGGGGAGGAAATTGGAGCGATGGCATTCCGGAACTTTTAGAATTTTATCCTCCTCCTTATTCTTTAGATCCCTTCTCTCAAAAAAAGTGGACGCTTACAGGGGTGGACTGTTCAGGATTACTGCATCAAGTCACAGAAGGATTCACGCCACGCAATACCGCACAATTGATTCATTTTGGAAATCCCGTTCTCATCGAGGGCCTATCCGTAGAGGCAATCGCAAAGCAACTTCTTCCTCTTGATCTCATTGTATGGGTAGGACACGTCATCATCGTACTAAATCGTACAACAACAATTGAAAGCTCTGCTTCAAAGGGCGGCGTCGTTACAAGCGATCTTCATGGAAGACTTTCACAACTTTTTGAAACAAAATCCCCCCAAAATAACTGGTCAGACACAGGTTCATTCGTCATCCGCCGTCACCACAGCTTTTTTTCTTAAAACCTATTTGAAATAATCAAGAAGGCCTTCATTCGTAGGTTTTAAGGTCTTCTCACCAGATCTCCAATTAGCTGGACACACCTCACCGATATTTTCAACAGTAATAAGAGCATCAAGGGTACGAAGAACTTCATCAACACTGCGCCCAAGAGGAAGATCATTAATCAATTGATGGCGAATAATCCCTTCACGATCAATTATAAATAATCCTCTATAAGCAATCCCTTCTTCTTCACTAAGAACTTGAAAATGTCGAGAAATAGACTTGTCTAAATCGGAAACAAGTGGATAGCAAATCTCTTCAATTCCTCCCATGCTACGCGGTGTATTGAGCCACGCAAGATGGCTGTAAGCACTATCCACTGAGCAAGCCACAACTTGTGCATTTCTCTCTTGAAACTCTTTTGCCCTATCTTCAAAAGCAAGAAGCTCTGTTGGGCAAACAAAAGTAAAATCTAAAGGATAGAAAAAGAAAACAACATATTGACCGCGCAAATCGCGAAGGGAAAAATCATCGACAATCTCCCCATCAATCACAGCCTTTGCAGTGAACTCAGGGGCTGGTTTTCCCACTAAAAGAACATTTGCCGTTTGTTTATCTGCGCGTGGCGCTGCGTAACTTGTAGAGGTAACAAAAAGGGATAAAGCGGTTAAAAATAAAAAAATGTGTTTCATAAGGTAGCTCCTACGTAGCTTTTTTTAAAAAAGTACACCTTAACTATATTTTGAACAATATTTTTTAGTCACTCTAATGACGAAATTCGTCGATTAAATTCGCGACAAGTGCGCTCCAACCGGTTTGATGAGAAGCGCCAAGCCCCTCTCCCGTTTCTGGATTAAAATATTCATAGAAAAGAAGATAATCACACCAATGAGGATCATCTTTATAAGGATGTTTTCCAAAAAAGGGACGAGCGGCGTTCTTATCTTTCATAATAATGGAAATCAGTCTGTCTGCAAAAGAAGAGGCCATCTTTCTAAGATCAATCGGCACCTCATTTTCTACTTCAATTTCTAGCTTATGCTCAAAAGCTTTTGCAAATTTACTTAAAGCATCAATAAGAAGAAATGTAGTGGGCATCCAGACAGGCCCGCGCCAATTGGAATTTCCTCCCTTCACTTTAAAATACGATTCTGCCGGTTCGTAACCCACCTTTTTATCCTCGTAAATAAAAGGAGAATTTTCATGAAATTTAGAAAGACTGCGAAGACCAAAAGAAGAGCGAAATTCCGCAGGATCCCAAACATAACGTAAAACACTTTTAAGTTGATGCTCATTCATCAAAGTGAGGACGTAACGAGTTCCTCCCTTTTTTTCTATTGGAATGATGCAAGGGTTGACAAGATCTTTCCGTTTAGCAATAAACCACTCGAAATTTCTTTTAAATTCAGGAAAATTTTTTAATTCACTCTCATCAAGAACATCTACTGCATATAAAGGAATTAAACCAACAAGAGAGCGGACTCGGAATTTAGAAAACATTCCATTAGGGTACGTGAGCACATCATAAAAAAATCCATCTCGCTCACTCCACATTTCATAATCTTTATTTCCTCTTTTTTTCATTGCATGCGCAATATAGATATAATGCTCAAAAAACTTCGTTGCCAAGGATTCATACACTTTGGAGCGTTTAGAAAGAATGAGTGCAATGCGCATCAAATTCAAACAAAACATCGCCATCCATCCCGTGCCATCTGATTGTTGTAGTTTCACACCTCCTGCAAGTGGTTGAGAGCGATCTAAAACCGTAATATTATCTAGTCCTAGAAATCCTCCCTCAAATACGTTATTTCCCGAGCTGTCAACTTTATTTACCCACCAAGAAAAGTTCATGAGAAGCTTGTGAAAACATCTTTCTAAAAAATCAAAGTCTTCTTTTGCAAACTTCTCTTTCTCTATCTCATACAGTCTAAGTGCCGCCCATGCTTGAACCGGAGGGTTTAGATCAGAAAACTCCCATTCACATGCAGGAATTTGCCCACTTGGATGTTGAAATTGATCAAAAAGAAGTAACCAAAGCTGATCTTTTGCAAACGCAATGTCAACAAGCGCTAAAGTGACACATTGAAATGCTTGATCCCAAGCGCAAAAATAAGAATACTCCCATTTATCCGGCATCGATAATATGCGCATAGAATTGAGATGACTCCAATGATAATTTCTAATTCTATAACGTTCTTTGGGAGGGGGAAAATAAGAATTATCTCCTCTTAACCACAAAGCCACATCATAAAGATAGATTTGTTTGCTCCAAAGCATACCGGCAAGAGCTTGTCTTTGAATCTGCTTTTCTTCTTTAAGAGCATTTTTAGGGTGGATTGTTTCGTAAAAAAGATCTGCTTCTTTTTTTCTTGTATTAATGATCGTTTGCACATCCTTAAGAGGATCTTTTGTCACATGCGGTGTTAAACGCAAAAATAAAGTCTTAGAGCCCTTGGGAGGGATTTTATCAAAAATATAATGTAAAGAAGCTTTTGTCCCCCTCTCTTCTAAATTTAGCGCCTGTGTTTCTTTCAAAATTAAATAGCGATGAAATGCATCTTTATAGAAACCACGTGGACTATCGGGATGTCTTGTCTCATTATTAGTAAATAAAAATTCCGCTCCCTCATCTGCATAAAGAAATCGTTTTCCAAGATGATAATCAAATGCAAGGCTATGAGGAGAACGCATTTCTTCATCATCTGCAATTAGGCAATTTTTACCTTTTGTAATTTTAGGTTCCATTTCACGTACATCTCCCCAAGACCACTGATTGCGAAACCAAAGCGTTGGAAGAACATGTAAAGTTGATTCTTTATCCCCTCGATTAAACACTTCAATTTTTATGCAAAGATCCTCCTCGGAGGCTTTTGCATATTCAATAAAAATGTCAAAATAACGATGTCTTGCAAAAACATCTGTATCAACAAGTTCATACTCTGAATCATAAGTTGTTCTTTTTTTATTCTCTTCACGCAATTGAATGTAAGGAAATTCCTCTTGAGGATATTTATAAAGATACTTCATATAAGAATGAGTCGGTGTATTATCAAGATGATAATAACACTCTTTTACATCTTCACCATGATTTCCCTCCGGAGAAGAAAGACCAAAAAGCCGTTCCTTAATAATCGAGTCTTTCCCATTCCAAAAAGCGGGAGCAAATACAAGAACTTGATAACGATCGCAAATTCCCGCAATCGCATCCTCTCCCCATCTATAAGTTTTAGATATCGCAAGATCATGGGGAAAATATGTCCACGCATCTCCATCAACACTGTAGTCTTCTCGTACAGTTCCCCAAGCTCTTTCAGAAACATAAGGCCCCCATTTATACCACCCATACTCATCTGCTACAAAAAGCCGTTCTTGTTCTTGATTAGTCATTTTTTTCTTGGGCATAACGTTCCGCTCCTAACAGCGCCGTATTTTCATTTAAAATCACCTTAACAGGAATTTGAGAAAGAAGAGTAGAAAAACGCCCTTTATCAATAAATGCTTTCATAAATTCCTTTTCTTGCAGGGCTGAAAGAATTTTAGGCGCAATACCACCACCAATATAAACACCCCCTAAAGCAAGCATTTTTAAAGCCAAATTACCAGCTTCTGCCCCATAAAGCGCTGTAAACCATTTAAGGGTGCGCACGCATGTTTTGCATTCTTTTTTAACAGCCCTCTCTGTAATGACTTTTGCAGGATCTTCTTCACCAAAATCTTCAGTTGGGGTTTCAAGTCTAAGATCGATTAAAAATCGATAAAGATTGTAAATTCCAGGTCCCGATAAAAGTCTTTCCCAAGAAACATGACCAAATTTTTTACGCAGATAACGCAGCAATTCCATTTCAAGTTCCGTTTGAGGAGAAAAATCAGAATGTCCTCCTTCACAAGCAAATGGGTGATGTTTTGTACCATCCCAATAGATTCCAGCCTCTCCAAGTCCTGTTCCAGCAGAGATAAGCACTTGATTACCCAAAGAAGAGGGCGCTGCTTCATTCAATGTAAAAAATTCTTCATCAGAAAGAGAGCGAATCCCATAAGCATTTGCTTCCAAATCATTAATCAAAAAAACAGCATCTATTTTGAGTGCGTTCTCAAGTTCTTGCGCATCGACTATCCAAGGAAGATTAGTTGCTTTGCAACGTCCCTCTTTAATTGGACCTGCAATCCCAAAACAAGCTTTTTTAACAACGCCTTGCTTTCTTAAAAAAAGAGCCAAAATGTCACTTAAACTAGGAAATTCACGGCTTGCATACTTTTCCTCAGCAACAATTGTTCCCTTTTCAAAAAGGGCCAAATGAGTTTTTGTTCCCCCAATATCACCTGCTAAAATCATCTTTTCACCATATGTATCGCATTGAACCAGATCAACTAATTTTATTCTACTTGACGAGAAGAGGGATATAAAGAGAATCTATTGTAAAAACAAGAACAGGGGAACTCTATTATGTCACAAGATCTGGGTAAGAAAAAAGCTCTAGAAGCAGCGCTAGCTCACATTGAAAAGCAATTCGGAGAGGGTTCTATCATGACCCTTGGAAAAAATTCTGCAACACGCGAAGTAAGTGTTATCAAAACAGGCGCCATTACCTTAGATATTGCGCTCGGTATTGGAGGAGTTCCACGAGGAAGAATTGTTGAAATCTTCGGACCTGAATCTTCAGGAAAATCAACACTTGCAACTCACATTGTTGCCAACGCGCAAAAAAATGGAGGTCTTGCTGCATACATCGATGCCGAACATGCATTTGATCCCAGCTATGCATCCAAAATTGGAGTCAATCTCGATGAACTCATGATTTCACAACCCGATTCAGGTGAAGAAGCGCTTAATATCGTCGAAATGCTCGCAAGATCCAATGCACTTGACGTGATCATCATCGATTCCGTAGCAGCACTTGTTCCAAAAAGCGAATTAGAGGGAGAAATTGGCGACTCTTCCATGGGTCTTCAAGCGCGTATGATGTCGCAAGCAATGCGCAAACTCACCTCCACCCTTTCAAAAAGCAATACATGCGCCATTTTCATCAACCAAATCCGAGAAAAAATTGGAGTCATGTTTGGAAATCCGGAAACAACAACCGGAGGAAGAGCATTAAAATTCTATTCTTCTGTCCGTTTAGACATTCGTCGTATCGGAGGAATCAAAGGTAACGACAATAGTGAAATAGGCAATCGTGTTAAGGTAAAAGTTGTAAAAAATAAAATGGCTCCCCCATTTCAAAGCGCTGAATTCGATATCCTTTTCAATGAAGGAATTTCACGTATTGGCTCAATCTTAGACTTGGGAGTTGATCTTAACTTAGTCGATAAAAAGGGAACATGGTTTAGCTACAACACCACACGTCTTGGCCAAGGAAGAGAAGCTGCTAGAGAAGAGCTTAAAAAACAACCACATCTTGTCGAAGAGATAGAAAAAATGATCTTCCAAAAATGCGCAGATAAAGCAAACACTATTGCTCAAAAATCTCAAACAAGCCGAGAAATTCCAGAACTTGCCGAGGTGCATACCCCTTCCACTTAAAAGGGGTATGTAGTGCTTCTGGTTTTTTTAAGATACTGTTTTGATTAAAAGGCCACACATCTTCTCAAAAGAAGGTGTGTAAAGATTGAGTTCTTTAAGATGATCTTGAAAGTTTGCCATCTCTTCTTCAAACAAAAGAAGAGAACGCTCCTTGCCAATTAAACGCGCTATATTAATCTCGCTTTGATTTTTCTCATCCTGCATCATATCGCCAATATCATCAGCAATTTGGAAAGCCATACCCAAATGATAAGCCATCTGTTTCACTTGACTAAGAAGATCAAGCGATCCCCCACCAAAAAGCCAACCAAAAACAAAAGAAACCTCAAAAAGCGTGACTGTTTTCTTGTAAATCACTTCATAAACTGTCTCTAAATTTTGATTTGGAGGAAAAAGATCGAGAAATTGTCCACCCGTCGCCCCCAAAATTCCCGAACAGCGAGAAGCAACTTCAAGGGCTAAAACACAAACGCGATCACTAAATGTAGAAAAAGGAGGACCTGCTTCTCGCATTGCTTGAGCGCCAAGATGAATCCGTTCAAAGCCCGCTGTCATAAGAGCGTAACTTGCAAGCAAAGCGATAGGTTCACCATAAACTTTATGAAGAGAGGGCTTACTCCTTCTTTCATCATCATTATCCATACAAGGAAGATCATCCACAATCAAGGATGCGGTATGAAAAAATTCAACAGCAAGCGCTGCATCGCACACATTTAATCCACAACCTAAAGCTTCTGCAACAAGAAGAACAATAAGAGGTCTAAGACGCTTCCCCCCATTTGTTAGAGCATATTCACACGCATCGCGCAATTTAGTCTTGGCACCAAAAAAACTAATACTCTTGGCAATCTCTTGTTCGATCTTGTCTTTGTGAAAAAAGAATTGAGAAGAACCGGTTTTCACCGGATATGTTTGAGCTGTCATCAATGCACCTATCGGTATAGATCTTGAGTTTTAACACTTGAGGCTACGTAGCCTCCAATATTGAGGCAGGGATAACAAATAACACCCTTAGCAACCAATGTGCCAGGGTTAGTCACACAGTTACATCCCAATTGAACGTCATCTCCTAAAATAGCACCAAATTTCTTTAAGTTAGTATCTAATCTTTGACCTTGAAAAGCAACAGTAATAAGAGCTTTGTCTAAACGAAAATTTGCACACTTAACTCCAGCACCGAGATTGACCCCATTTCCAAGAATCGAATCACCAACATAATTGAAATGCGCTGCGGAGACGTTATTGAGCAAAATGGAGTGCTTAATTTCAGTATCATGTCCAATCACACACCCCTCTCCGGTGATCACATCACCGCGAATATAAGCTCCATGACGAATACGAGAATTAGCACCAATAATGCAAGGACCTTGAATATAAGCTCCGGGCTCGATAACGGTCCCCTCTCCTATAGAAATTAATTCGGGAAAAACGAGATGAACTGTTTCGGGAATGACACACGCAATAGTTCCAAGTTTTTTCGACAACAAATAATTTCTAATATTTTTTAAAGCATCCCAGACAAAATCTCCCGCATTCCAAAGCTTAGAATGCGCAAAACCCTCTAAAGAAAAAAATAGATTTGGCGTCAAAGAATCCATATGTGAGCATTTTACTTAAGAGCACTATCGAAAGCAACCAAGAATCTACAAGGCCATTTAGTGTTTCATATTTTCAGAAGAGAAGATCATATATCTATATCTCCTCTTCTTAAGAGAGTGTGGAAATGTTGATAACCCCCCCTTTTTTTATAGAGAAAAAGTTCTGTTCATGAGTTGTTGAAAGACTGATCAAAACCCCCTCACTTATCATCAAAAGGAGAGTTATTGACAACTTATCATCAACTTAAGAACAGCTCGTGAACAGGGTTTTCCACAGCTCATTTAATGACCTAACTTGTGTTAATATATTTTTTTGATTTTAACCCCGAATTGTGACCTATTTGCAGCAACCCACTTTTTTAACAAACAGCTACAAGTTGAATGACGAGTTCAAC
>DAHVFY010000030.1 GCA_027316765.1 Parachlamydiales bacterium
TGAACTCGTCATTCAACTTGTAGCTGTTTGTTAAAAAAGTGGGTTGCTGCAAATAGGTCACAATTCGGGGTTTTAGTCTCTTCTATGAGTTGGGCAGAGTCTTTCGCTGCGGCTTCTTTTTCTTGAATTATTTTGTTGAGGTTGTCGATTTGCTCCATTAATGCAGCGTTTGGATTTCCATCTTGTATCCCTGACTGTTGCTTGAGCGTATTCAGCTCTTTGAGAGTATTTTCAAGTACTAATTCAGTTTGTTGTCTCAGAACGGTTATTTCATTGAGTCGTATGTTGGCCTCGTCTAATCGTATATTCAGCGCGTCTGCACGTGCAATATGCTCCTCTATCAGTTTGTCTTTGTCGTTATTCCCAAGCGCCACTAGCTCCGCCCTTAATTTTTGATTCTCTTCTGAGATGTCTTTTATGGCCTTATGATTGTCGTTTTTGAGTTGTTCATAGGCATTTCTTCTACCCGTAATTTCGAAGTCTTTTGTCTGGACGGTTGCCTTAAGATCGTCGATCTGGGTTTTCAATGACGTGTTCTCTGTAGCCAAGTTTTGAATGTTTTCTTTTAGTTTCTTTGTTTTTTTGCTATCTCTTGAGCCATTGTTATTGCTTTTATCTAGTTTGATCTGTTTGAGTCGGCCCTCTTCTCTTGTGAAATCCCAAAGTACAAGCCAGCCAAGAGGGGGGAGAAGAACAGCAGCAATTCTTCCTGCCCATCTAACAGCCCATTTTACAATTTTCATGAGAGTGCCATTTTCGTCGCCGCTTAGTGCTGCAACGCTGTTTTGACGGAATCCAACGTAAGCGTTGGAGATACGGCTAGAAATGCTTGTTTCATCCTGATGATGATGAGCCTCTGCCAACGATCTTGAACTATTAGTAGAATCAATAAATAATGAATTTGACATAATAACCTGTTCCTTATGATTTGGTTTAAACTTTAATAAAAAGTATATGTAAAAATTAAAATAAATGCAACTAAAAAATGAAAACAAAAGCCACCGACTCGGGACCCGAGCGGTGGCTAAAGAGGAAGTTATTGATTCAGAACATGTTAAGAAGCTTTAAGTTTGATGTCAACTCCGGCCGCGACGGGGAGAACCTTTAACTTATCAATCGTATCGGGAGTTGGGTTGAGAATGTCAAGGAGCCGGATGTGGGTTCTGATCTCAAACTGCTCGCGTGACTTTCTGTCGACGTGCGGAGAGCGCAGGACTGTATAAACCTCGCGTTTTGTAGGCAGAGGGATCGGCCCTGCGATCCGAGCGCCTGTGCGCTTTGCCGTCTCGACGATGTCAGCCGTGGCCCTGTCGAGGACGCGCTGATCATAGCCTTTAAGGCGGATCCTGATTTTTTGCTTACTTGTTTTTGCCATATGATTGTTCCTATTAACCTATTTTTTACAAATTTCATCTTGGAGTTTAGTGGGTACGCGCTCAAAATGGCTGGGCTCCATTGTGTAAGTCGCTCGACCTGAAGTGATTGAGCGCAGCTGTGTAGAGTAGCCGAACATTTCGCTTAAAGGTACGTCCGCTAAGACCTCGACGCTTCCTTTCTGGCTCATTTGGCCATTAATCTTACCTCGTCTGCGGTTGATATCGCCGATCACATCCCCCATGAATTGCTCAGGAGTGGTGACAACAACTTTCATGATAGGTTCAAGAAGTACCGGTTTGCACTTACGTGCAGCTTCTTTTAAAGCCATCGATCCACAAATCTTGAACGCCATTTCATTGGAGTCAACTTCGTGATACGAGCCGTAAACAATTTTTACGATCACATCGACTAAGTTGTAACCTGCAAGAACGCCTGTTGTAAGCCCTTCTTCAATTCCTTTGATGACTGCCGGGATGTATTCACGTGGGATCACGCCGCCGACGATCTTGCTGACGACCTCGTTGCCCTTGCCTGTCTCATTCGGTTCAATCTCTAAATTGACGTGCGCATACTGGCCACGACCGCCCGACTGCTTGACATACTTGGTTTCAGTAGATCCCGGAATTGTAATCGTCTCTTTGTAAGAAACCTCTGGCTTACCAACATTTGCTTCAACAGAGTATTCGCGGAACATTCTATCTCTTAGAATTTCAAGATGAAGTTCGCCCATACCGGCAATGATTGTCTGACCTGTTTCTTCATTTGTTGTAACGCGGAATGTAGGATCTTCTTCAGAAAGGGCGCTAAGAGCCATAGAGAGTTTTTCTCGGTCAGCTTTCGATTTTGGCTCAATTGCCATCGAAATCACCGGCTCTGGGAACTCCATCTTTTCCAAAAGAAGAGGGGAGTCTTCAGCGCAGAGAGTGTCTCCTGTGCTTGTGTACTTAAGGCCGATACATGCTGCGATGTCGCCTGTAAAAAAATCGTCCCGGTCTTTGCGTTGGTTAGCATGCATTTCAAGTAGGCGAGACACACGTTCGCGTTTGTCTTTTGTAGTGTTCATGAGGCTTGACCCTTTAGTCAAGGTGCCTGCATAAATTCTAACGAATGTCAACCGGCCGACGTAAGGATCGGACATGATTTTGAAAGCGAGAGCTGCAAGAGGGCTGCTGTCGTCAGGAACGATCACCATTGGCTCGCCCGTGTCGACGTTTATCCCTTTTAAGTTGCCTCGATCAAGAGGAGACGGCATCCAGCGTACAACAGCATCAAGAAGAGGTTGAATCCCTTTGTTCTTGAAAGCTGTTCCGCAAAGAACAGGGTTGAGTTTGTTTGTGACAACCCCTTGTCGGATTGCTGCATGGATCTCATCTTCTGTAACAGTTTCAGGAGCCTCGAGCACTTTAGTCATGAAGACTTCGTTAGTTTCATCAACGATTGCAAGCTCCTCTAAGAGCGCTGCGCGCATGGCTTTGCACTTGTCAAGAAGGTCTGCTGGAATCTCTGCCTCTTCAAATTTTGCGCCAAGCGTTTCATCAAGGAAGAGATAAGCTTTCATGGCAACGAGATCGACCATCCCTTTAAAATCCGATTCAGAGCCAATTGGACACTGTACTGCAATCGCATTTGCACCAAGTTTTTCTTTCATCGATTGAATCGCCATGAAGTAGTCGGCACCGACTCTATCCATTTTGTTGACGAAAGCAATTCTTGGAACGCCATAACGGTCCGCTTGTTTCCATACTGTCTCTGATTGAGGTTGAACACCCGCTACCGCGTCGAAGACAGCAACTGCGCCATCGAGTACGCGAAGAGATCTCTCCACTTCGACCGTGAAGTCAACGTGTCCCGGAGTGTCGATGATATTAATTTTACTGTCGAGCCAGTAGACAACTGTCGCAGCAGAAGTGATCGTAATGCCGCGCTCTTTTTCCTGCTCCATGAAGTCCATCGTCGCAGCGCCTTCATGTACTTCACCGATTCTGTGCAATCTGCCGGCATAATAAAGAATCCGTTCCGTACATGTTGTTTTACCCGCGTCAATGTGCGCCATAATCCCGATGTTGCGCACATTTTTAAGAGTGTCCTTTTCAGGCCGTTTACTCATAACTTGTTTCCTTTAAGCTTTTACCATTTATAATGCGCAAAGGCGCGGTTTGCTTCCGCCATGCGGTGAGTGTCATCTTTTTTCTTGATCGTTGATCCCTGGTTTTGGAAGCAATCTGCAAGCTCTGTAGCAAGTCCATCTTCCATGGAGCGTCCCGCTTTTTCACGAGAGTATTGGATGATCCACGCCATCGCCATCGATGTGCGTCTGTCGGGAGCAATCTCAATAGGAACTTGGTAAGTGGCGCCACCGATACGGCGTGACTTTACCTCTAATGAAGGCTTTGCATTATCTAAAGCTTGCTCAAAAGCAGCTAGCGGGTCCTCCGCTTTTACGCGTTTTGAGAATTTTTCAATGGCACTATAAACGATTTTACGGGCAGTTGATTTTTTCCCGTCTTGCATAACTTTGTTGATGAATTTAGCGAGAACATAACTGTTGTACAGAGGGTCTGGGTCAACTTCTCGCTTGAGAGCACGACGTCTTCTTGACATAGTTTTTTTCCTTAACTTTTTTGAGATCCTTTTCACTTGGCAGTTGATGCCGGCTCGGGAATCGCACTGCATTTTGTTAAAGCAATGAGAGTCTCGAGTCAAGATATCTATTCAAAAGATATCCTAACATTACTTACTAAAGGGACTTTATTTAGGACGTTTTGCCCCATATTTGGATCTGGATTTTTTTCTATCTTTAACGGCGGCGCAATCTAACGCTCCGCGAACAATGTGGTAACGAACGCCGGGTAGATCTTTCACTTTACCGCCGCGAACGAGTACGATGCTGTGTTCTTGCAAGTTGTGGCCTTCGCCTCCGATATAAGCAATCACTTCTTTGCCATTAGACAGACGCACCCAAGCGACTTTTCTAAGAGCAGAGTTAGGCTTTTTAGGAGTTTTTGTTTTGACTTGAAGGCATACTCCCCGTTTTTGTGGGCATTGTTGCAAAGCCGGAGACTTGCGACGTCTCTTTTTTGGTGTGCGGCCTGCGCGTATCAATTGGCTAATAGTTGGCATGTGTCGCCTTGCTCCTTAAAAAAATATAAATACACTGCGCTACTATAACGGGCTTATGATTTATTTGCAACATGATGTACATAAAATAGAGATTCGATTTATAAAGAGAAAAAGGGTGAAGATGTTCTTTCGGGCTCTCGTTGTTTTATTTCTTTTCCATATTGGCTTTCTTTTTGGTGCGCCACGTGCTTTAAAGATGTCCGATGTGCGTCCAACAATGCAAGAAATTTTTGAATATCACGTAGAGTGGAAAGATCTCTCGCCGTTGATTGTGAAGCGCTCATTCAAAATTTATCTTGAACAGTTTGATCGAGAAAGAATCTATCTTCTTCAGGATGAAGTGAAGCCCTTTCTAGAGCTCAATCAAGACTTTATTGGCGCGGTGATCAAGCGCTTTCGCAAAGACGATTTCTCCGATTATCAAGCACTCAATAAAATCGTCGTAAATGCAATCAGAAGAGGGCGCGAGCTACGCACTCAAATCGCTAAGGAGATGGTTGCAAACGGTCCCCAAGATGCAGGCAAGAGCAGCGAAACCTATCTCTACTATGCCAAAAATGAAGAAGAGCTCAAAGCGCGCATGAGAAAAATGTATGGTAGATTTCTTGAAGAGGACAAATTCCTTGGAGGGCCAGCTCTTCCCACCTCGGAAAGAAGAGAGAAAGTCTTCGCTTTGTACGAAAAGCGGCTACAACGTCAAGAAAATCCTTATATTTCAAAAGAGAAAAGAGAGCATTACCAAGCGCTTCTCATTTTAAAAGCCTATGCAAAAAGTCTAGACGCCCACACAGCCTATTTTAGCCCTGAAGAGGCGTACGAGATGCGCACCTCTTTAGAAAAACAATTTGATGGAATTGGGGTTGTTTTAAGAGAGAGCGTCGATGGTGTTGTGATTGTTGGGATGGTTAAAGGAGGGCCCGCTGAGCGTTCAGGTAAAGTTCAGTCAGGGGATATACTCGTTGAAATCAACCGTCAAAAACTGGATCAAATTACATATGAAGAAGTGCTAACTCTTCTTCAGGGTAAAGGGCAGAAAGAAATTATTTTAAAGCTACGTCGCATAGTGGCAGAAGGGAAAGAAGAAAATGTTCAGGTTTCACTCGTTCGCGAAAAGATCGTCATGCAAGATGACCGACTTCAATGTACAGCGGAGCCTTTTGGAAATGGAATCATTGGCAAACTCACACTTCCCTCCTTTTATGAAAGCGAAGGAGATTCGAGTTGTGAAAAAGATATTCGTGAAGCATTAAGACAGCTGCGTCAACAAGGCAAACTGCATGGAGTGGTTCTTGATTTACGCGAAAACTTGGGCGGGTTTCTCAATCAAGCCGTTAAAGTAGCTGGCCTTTTTATGACAAGCGGCGTTGTTGTGATCTCCAAGTATGCCGATGGTGAAGTGCAGTACCTACGCGATATCGATGCGCGCGTCTATTATAACGGTCCGCTTGTCATTCTCACTTCAAAAGCCTCAGCATCGGCTGCAGAAATCGTCGCTCAAGCGCTCCAAGATTACGGCATTGCAGTCGTAGCAGGCGATGAGAGAACCTACGGTAAAGGCACCATCCAAATGCAGACCGTGACAGACCTTAATGCTAAAGCCTTTTTCAAAGTTACAGTTGGCAAATACTACACTGTATCCGGCAGATCCACTCAAATTGAGGGCGTGCAGGCCGATATCCTTGTGCCAACGGAATATTGCATTTACAATATTGGAGAGCGGTACTTAGAGTATCCGCTACCAAACGATCGCGTCCCTCCCGCCTATACAGACCCCCTAGCGGATATCGATGCTGTAAGCCGTCGTTGGTATCAGAAAAACTACCTTCCTTATCTACAGAAGAAAGAGTCCTTTTGGTATCAAATTCTTCCCATCCTTCGGGAAAACAGCGTCGTTCGCCAAGAAAACGATCCCAATTTTAAGCTCTTCCTCCAAGCTGCCCGCTCTTCATCCAAAAACTCCCCCCATAACTGGGGCGTCGAAGACCTCCAGATGATCGAAGCTGTCAATATCATCAAAGACATGATCATCCAAAAGCAACACTAACCATCTTTCCGTTTGCAAAAATCACCGCACTCTAGTATTCTAGATATTCTTTGGCCAGATAGCTCAGTCGGTAGAGCAGAGGACTGAAAATCCTTGTGTCGCTGGTTCGATTCCAGTTCTGGCCACCATTTCTCTTGCCGGAGAATCCCGTAATTGGCTAAGTTTCCTTAAATCACCCAAACTGGGTTGCCAAAAATAGTTTTTGAGCAATCACTTTGGAGTGTCGATTCCGTTGGATTTACGGCAAAAACGAATCCTCTCCTTTTAAGCAACTGAAAATCAAGCGTAAAGATAGGTCGTTCAAAGAACTAACTGTCTTGCTGTCGCTTGAAAAGGGAGTCAAAATGGGATTCATCAGAGAAAGGAAACTCAAAAATGGTAGCACAAGATTTCAAGCCGAAATTAGGTTGAAGGGAATATCAAAGTCTCTTACCGCAGTATTCGATAGAAAAACAGACGCGAAAGCATGGATTCAAAAAGTCGAAGGTGACATTCGCTGTGGAAGGTAGCAGCTTTATGTGGAAGGGCGGCGGCATACCATTGTTGGGGCGCAAAACAGGACCGCAACTCCCAAAAACAGCACAGCGGCTAATTTTGGTTTTTTATAATCTTCCCTAACAGGGCTTTGACATGGTCTTCATCGTGCAAAAAACTCCTTAAAAATTCTGCATGAGTATGCCATTTCAATCGTTAAAACGTCAAACCATTAAATTATGATAATAGTTTGACTTTTTTTGGAGCGGTTGGCATCATGGTCAACATTATTTTTTAGGGACGATTATGCCAGAGAAAGACTTCGAAACGCCCAAAAAGGCAAAGACCACCGTTTATATGACCGAGGAAGAAGAGACTCTCCTAAACGAACTGTTCATTAAAAGGCTCCGGGAACGCCGAAAGACCGACAAATCCGCTCTTCTATGCGAGGGGATTCGCCTGCTGTTCGAGAAGGAAATTGGGGGAGCGTCTAATGTCTAAAGAGAAAAAACATATTTTAGAGGAGCCTAAGGCTGAATTCTCAAAGAAGACATTCCTGATAACTCTCCCCGAAGGATATGACTCTATTCTAGAGATCCTCACCCATAAGATACGGGTTGCTCAAGCTAGAGCTATGCTGGCGGTCAACCATGAGCTAATCAATGTATACGGAGACATCGGGAAGACTATCCATGAGCAACAGCAGACAGCCAAATGGGGTACTTCTGTAGTTGATCAGCTCGCCCGTGATTTAAAAAAATCTTTTCCAGGGATGAAAGGATTTTCTTCTCGTAACCTATGGAGGATGAAGGACTTTTATCAGTCTTATCATGGGAAGGAAAAACTGTCAGCACTGCTGACAGAAATTAGCTGGACTCATCATGTCTATATTTTGACAAAGTGCAAAGATCCCTTAGAGCGCGAATTTTATATGAGGATGTCTAAGAAACATGGGTGGAGTTATCGAGTTCTTCTAAACCAAATTGACAACAAAAATTATGAAAGGACCGTATCCAGTCAGACGAATTTCGACAAGAATTTGCCTGAGGAAATTCGTTTAGAAGCGAAGCTTGCTGTCAAAGACGAGTATGGATTTGGGTTTTTGGATATGACAGACGAGTACGATGAGCGTGCGTTAGAGAAAGCGCTGGTTGGAAAGATAGAGGATTTTCTGAGAGAGGCCGGTGGGGTCTATGCATTCATGGGATCTCAATATCTTTTAGAGGTTGGAAACAAGGAATTTTTAATCGATATCTTGCTGTACCATAGGAAGCTTAAATCGCTCGTTGCAATTGAGCTGAAAATTGGAGAGTTTGTCCCAGAGTTCATGGGCAAGATGCAATTCTATCTCACCGTTCTAGATGACAGAGTGAGAATGAAAGATGAGGGACCATCTATAGGGATCATCTTGTGCAAAGAAAAAGATCGAACGATTGTTGAGTATGCTCTGAAGGAAGCTAACAAGCCCATCGGTGTAGCGACATACCAGACAGTCAGAGAACTCCCGAAAGAACTGCGGAACGAGCTACCTTCACCGGAGCAGATCGCCCGTTTACTCGAACACATTAACGAGTGAAAAACAGATGTCTAAGGCAAAAAAGTCATCCCCTATTATAACAAATCGACCTGAACCCTCGATATCGGATAGACTGTTTGTTTTTTCCCAGTTCCCATATGACTATGCGCATTTTCCTTTGGAAATTACTGCGGGAATATCTCTTGTCCAACGTCCTGGTCACGGAGTTATATCGGAAGAGAGTCTTGCCTTGTACAGATACGCGTTACCAGAGCTTAACATCCCCGGGGTAGGTTGTCCAAATGCGTGCATTAGAATTTCGTCCCAAGTTAAAAACCAAAATAAAGCTTTTTGGTTGTTTCTTTTTTCACTTCGTCTAGTAAGGCCGTTGCAGATAGGTGTATCAGGTTCATTCCTGGTGATGCAAAATCATATCACTGATCCAGCTCTATATCGCATTTCTGCAAGAATTAATTTGGGAAGTCCGGGCCCATCTCCGACAAATCTTGAGATTTATCAGTTGAATGATATTAAGAACGCAGCAAAGATCTACAAAAAGTTGTGCCAGATTCTACAAAAGTCGAATAAGAAGCGATATCGGCGGATTATTAATGCCATCAATGATTTCAGTGCAATAACAACAGGGCAAATTTCCTTATATTCGATAATCTACAGCAGCCTTTTTTCTGTATTAGATGGGCTTTTTGGTTCGCCTGCTAAAGGCAAACAATTAGGTAATAGGGTGCAGCACTTTTTGGAAAAGATTTACCCTAAACCCAAACATCTTGGTGATTGGATCTCTGTACGATATACAGAAAAGCGTAATCCTGGATCACATGGTAATCCGGATTTTTGGCTTACCAGCAGCGGGAAATATTATCAAACTGATATCACACAAAAAAAATACTCTGAAATATTGAAACTTCATGAAATCGTAAGACTCTCTTTTCTCGGGTTATTGGGCTTTGGTCCAAGGATACTGGAGGAGCACAGTCAAATTGCCTGGGACTTTAATTCCTTTTTTCAAAAGAATCAGGCTAGTCATGTCTTTCTCGTAGGGCAAAAACCCTATCTGAATCATCCATATCGATCACGTAGATCCCGCGCAATTTTGCCGTAATATAGCCGTAGTTGCCGCTTGTTCAATGTACAGACGTTGTTCGTCGGAAGGTAATTTTAGAAAGTCGAGTTTCATTTAAGCCTCCTCAGCTAATTCCTTGAAAATGGAATGCATCCATTCTGGAGCAAATCGAATATCTTTAAGTAGTTCCTGCCTTGCATTCAGTGGAATAGTCCGCTTTAAATGTTCAATCCGTTCTGTGGTAATATGTTCTTTGCCTAATTCACGGAGAGCTTGAACTAGCAGCCCAATAAGTCGTCCTGCCATTGCCATATTTTTGGGAGTTGTTCTTCGTAGCTGAATGGTTGTCGTACCAATTTTTACTGTTCGACTTGGCCCATCCGTTAGAAATACAACTTTGGCAGGGACCTGTTCAGATAGTCCTAAGATATTAGCTGCATAAGCTCCCGTTGGTTGAATGCGTGTACAATCTCTGCCAACTAATGCCTCTGCTATCTTTTCTGGAGAGGGTAGGAGTTTTCCAAGCTTAGGGTGTTCTTTAGGGAAATCATATATCCCCCTTGCAAGGCGGCGAATGCTTCCTTTGCGAACAAGGCGGTGGAGAACAACATCAACAGCTTGCCGACTACCGAAGCTTAAAAAGTCTGTTGGAACAAAAACAGCACCATGCCCCAGGCTATTTATAGCCTTAAGTATTTGATTATCGGCGCTACCAGGCTTTTTTTGGTTTCTCTTCATGTAAGAAATAATGGCATGTTTTTCTTACAAATGCAAGCGGTGTTTTTTCTTTTAATTAAGCATTTAATAATAAATAAGTTAGAGTCTTATTGTGTAAGAAATATTGATGGTATTTTCTTACAAGTCAAGTTGAGGCAACGCATAATTCCTTAATAGATTTGAGAGAGCAAATGGATCATTCTCATGTAATTGTCCAACAGCTGTTAGACAATTTGAATGTGCTAGATCAAATGTTCAAAATATCTTGATTCCTCCGGGAAAAGAACCTATACTGTCCCCTTTCCCCATGGGATTTTTATGGAGAGTTGGTTTTCCAAGTTGTTACTGATATCTTTAAGCTGCAATCCGAGGTTATGTCCACTGGGGTATAACACAACCAAAAAAGGAATAACTTTCATGAGGAACTATTGCTCTTTCATAGCCATCACGGTAATCACTATGGGCAGTGCTGTTTTTAACTGTGAAATTGCTGCCCAAGAAACCGATTTTACCAAGGAAATTGCAATGCAAAATTATAGAGTTATTCAGAAACCTGCCGTCAGGGTAATTGGGATTGAATGCCGCACGTCCAACGCGCCTGAAGCGGGACCTCATGATATCCCCAAGCATTGGGAAAAATTTTACCAAGAAAACACAGTTAGCAAAATCCCAAATAAGGCTTCTAATGAAGTCATCGCCCTCTATTGCGACTATGAAGGAGATTATACACAGCCGTATTCTTTAGTGATCGGTTGCCCTGTTAGCTCTTTTGATGATATTCCTAAAGGCATGGTAGCTAAAACGATCCCTGGAGGGTCTTATGCAATTTTCTCTGCAGCTGGAGAGCATCCTAAAACGCTTATTGAAACTTGGGGACAAATTTGGCAGCAACAAAACTTAGCACGCACTTACACGGGTGATTATGAAGTCTATGGAGATAAATTTTTAGGATCGCCTAAAGAGGTAGAGGTTTTCATTGCAATCGATAGTAAAGAAGATGTTCTTTTACAATCAGTGATTCAAGGAAGATTTGACACTTTTCGTTCAGGTTCTGTTTGCAGCCCACTCTCTGAGGCCGATTTTAGAGAAACAGACCAAAATTGCCTATACGCTTGGGGAATGGATTATGTTTGTGGTAATGGAGTCATGGAAAAGGATGGAGAGCGTATTCCAACAGAAGAAGAAATCGATAGAGCCATTGAGTATTTCTCTTCTAAAAATCTTCCCTTTATGTGGTGGTCGTCGGCTAAAATTTTAGAAACAAAAGGCTTCCAATTCGGAGGAATTCTTACCGGCATTGCTCTTGACATTTCTCAAGGAATCCCTTCTAAACCTGCAGCATCCTCCGATTTAAAAATTAAAATTGTTCAGTCAGATTCAGAGCTTGAGTCTTTTACAAATCTCGCAGCGAATGCTTTTGCAATGAATCCGAAAGCTACAGAGCAGTGGTTAGCGTTAAATGATTCAGTAATGAAGAAAGGTGAGTAAGTTCACTTTATGGCGTACTTAAACGGAACTCCCGTTGGAACCGCTACTCTTTCAGTGGCCCCAGCATCAGCTGGAATTTGGAACTTGGCAACCCTACCAGAGCATCGTAAACATGGTATTGGTGGCGCTCTTGTTAATGCGGCACTTGTTGAAGCAAAGAAACGGCACCATGACCAAGTGATGGCTATTTTGATGCCTAAAGGAATGGCATGGGGACTTTTCACAAAAATGGGCTTTAAAGCAGTTTGTGAGTTCCCATTCTATATCTATGGTGTTTCTGCTGAGGAACTAGAAAAATGAAAAATTATTTACATGACTCCAATCGCGTTAGATATGAACTTTATCAAACCAATGAAGGGAAGCCTTATAATTGGTTGTTTTTCCCTGGTGGTCCAGGAGCTGACTCAAGCTATCTTCGTAGCCTTGTTGATGAATTAAAATTGCCTGGTATTGCGGAATTTATCGGTTTCATAGGACTCAATGGTGAGGACCAGATTTCTTTTCCGGCTCCATTTACCCCTGCTGTCGAAGTTGGATGGAGAATCGCCTTTGAGTATTGGGGCAAAGGGTACGCAACAGAGGGAGCTAAGGCTGCCTTGAATCTGCGAGAAATTGTTTCATTCACGGCAGTGCAGAATATGCGCTCAAGACGTGTGATGGAAAGAATTGGGATGCACCATGATTCAAGAGATGATTTCGATCATCCTAAACTTGTAGAGGGACATCCCTTGAGAAGGTATGTGTTATATCGACTTGATACTAAAGAATGGCAAAAAAGGAGCGCTGTCGTTTGAAAGAATCAGATTACGTAACGATTGTCTTTACAGTTCCGGAAACTCATGCAAATGCAGTGAGAGAAGCCATGGGACGAGCAGGAGCTGGAAAAGTTGGGAACTACTCCTACTGTAGCTATTCCGTAAAGGGTACTGGTCGATTTATGCCTAATAAGGGTTCTGATCCTTACATTGGCACGGAAGGGGTCATAGAGGAAGTGATAGAAGAACGCATTGAAACGGTCTGCAACCGCGCTATTTTAGAGCACGTGTTGGAAGAAATAAAAAAAGCTCATCCTTATGAAGAAACGGTCATAGATATTTATCCCGTCTATGAAATTGGGCGAAAGCAAGCAAGAGGAGGACATTCATGATCCGTGATGATCGTAAACAATGGGTCAGCCAGGTATTTGATCGAGCGGCTCCTGAATACGGTAAAAAGAGTTCTTCTTTTTTTAGTTATTTTGGAAGGCGTTTGGTAGAACAAGCTGAAGTAAAGCCTCATCATCGTGTATTGGATGTCGCTACAGGAAGGGGTGCTGTCTTGTTTCCCCTTACAAAAATCATTAATTCTGAGGGAAAGCTAGTTGGCATTGATATCAGTCAACAAATGCTTGACGAAACCTCTAAAGAGCTGCGCAAAAAAGAAATCTCCTCTGTCGAGCTGATTCATATGGATGCAGAGAATTTAGCTTTTCCAGATCATGACTTTGATTTTGTATTTTGTGGCTTCGCTCTTTTTTTCTTCCCATCTGTTCAAAAAGCTCTAGCAGAATTCAAAAGAGTATTAAAGCCAGGAGGGCGCTTAGTTCTTTCCATCTGGGGGGACGATTCAACATTAGATACATGCATTCACACTGAAATTAACAAGTTGATCTGCACAACCAGCCTCGCCGCAACTCCTATTTGGAATGGACCCGAATTACAAAGGGTTCTTGAGCTAGCCGGTTTTCTGCATGTGCAAATTTACAAAGAAGAAAAAATTTTTACTCATGAGACACCAGAGGAGTGGTTTCAAAGCCTGTGGCATCATGGCACTCGATCAAAATTAGAACAACTCTCTCCTTTGCAGTTGGCTGAATTACATAAAAGTGTCCTTAGTAAGGCTGCGGAATACACAACATCACACGGCCTTGAAGAAATACTCCAAGTATTCTATGGAGTAGCGCAATTTGGCAGCTTTGAAGGCACTGGTAGCCAATCTTGCTCCAACGAGTTCTTTTAGAAGCATTCTTCTCGTAGATGGCCTTGTTCCTTTCGAGACAAGCCCTAGCCGTCATACCTATGAACTTATGCCGTAATATAGCCGTAGTTGCTGATTGCCGAAGGTTGCCGTTATTCGCCTTCGTCTTCCAATAAATCATGGAAAAAATTGAAGTTTCTCTATAGACTTAGGCTGTCTTGGTTGATTTGAGGCAACCAAAGGCAATTGAAGGAAATGGCCTGGGAGGACTGAAAATCCTTGTGTCGCTGGTTCGATTCCAGTTCTGGCCAATCTTTCTTTTGCCGGAGAATCCCGTAATATAGCCGTGATCAATGATGCGTTGGATATATAGAGTTACTGTTCTATTGGTATGTTTAACATCTCTTTCTCTCTATGGAGAATCAAGCTATCTGTTTTGTATTGAAGGCGGAGGATCAAAGACGATTTTGCAAGTTGTAAATCAGGAAGGTCAAATCCTCCCTTTGATTAAAAACGGCATCAAAAATGACAAAATCGAAACCTCTGGCTCCAATATTAATTCAATAGGCCTGGAAGGAGTAAGACAAGTATTGAGTTCGCTTCTGGATGAAGTCTTTTTATTGGAAGAGAATAAAGAACTTGATCTCAGAACCCTTCTTCCTCACAGCCGCCTTATTGCTGGAATGGCAGGGGCAGGTCTTCCTCAAAATAAACAATCCATTATTTCATTGATCCAAGAAAGAGGCATAAACAGCGATCGTGTTTTAGTGATGTCAGATGCAGAAATGGCCTTACAACTGATCAATGGAGAGGGAATCATTCTTATTGCTGGCACAGGCTCTATTTGTTTTGGGAAAAAAGATGAAGTTCTGTTTCGAGTAGGTGGTCTAGGAAGAGTTTTGGGTGATGAGGGAAGTGGGTATCAAATTGGTCTTCAGGCCCTCAAAGTAGCACTTGCAGAGGAATATGGCTGGGGAATTCCAACCAATTTAACCCCAGCTTTGAAAGAACTATTTCAGGTGTCTGACTTAAAAACGTTGATCCCTAAAATTAATCTTGGAGAAATGCCGCCTTCAAAAATTGCATCCAGCGCTCCTATTGTATTTAGCAAAGCTGCTGAACAAGATGAGGTAGCAAAAGAGATTATCGATCGGGCAGCAGGGGACCTCAGTTACCTCCTGGCCACGATGATCGACATATCTCCTCTCTCTGACTGTGAAATTCATCTGTGGGGTGGGATTTTCAAAAATGTACATTCAGAGGCCTTTATCCAAAAAGTTAGAGAGAGATTACCTGAGGCTTATAGGAATCTAAAAATGATCAATAAATCACAGGATAATCCAGCCATAATGTTTGCGATCCAGAAATTCGTTTTAGCTGAGATGTAACACCTGACCCTTTAGAACCAGCTCTAAAATATAGTTTTATAGAATTTCTATCCTATTAAAGATCAGAAGTTTAATGGATTCTATTGTTTGTAATGTTAGAAAAATTGCCACTGACGAATTTCAATGGTAAAAATCGGATTTTTTCTGTAAATTTTGGTCATGATGGTTGATTTAAGATTGTGCTCTTAACTGTCCTCACGGAGCAATTATGTTAGCTAATGAAATGCATAAACCTTATCAAGTAATTTGTACTTCTTCTAAAATCAAAGAGGGGTGCCTTGAAGATGTTTGTGGTTGGTTAAAAGAACTCCAAGCTCGCAAAGACGAGACATTGGAGAGCTTTAAAAATGAGGATGTTTGGTTGGAGTCAGCGTTTCTTCAAGAGCGTAATGGCCAATACTACCTTATTTATTATATGAGAGCAGAAAATGTTGATCGAGCGATCTCTGTTTTTCGTGAGTCCTCTTTAGCAATAGATCATTTTCATAAGCAGTGTTGGGAACGGTTTACAGAACAACATGAAGTACTAGCACCCATTTTTCATTTAGAAAATCTAGACGAACCTTCTGTGGAAAAACAACTATACCCCTTCCACTTGAAAGGCATCCGCAAGCAAAACGATTCAAAACAAAAAATTTCGAATCGTTTTTCTTGGGCGCTACGAAGTTTACCATCTGAGGTGTTGTGTTGAAAAATATTATTTTATTGTTTTGTCTGATTGGTGCAGTTTGCCATGGTGAAGTTCGCAGAGTCGAATCTTTAGAATCAATTGAGAAGGAACTTACACTAAGTGATGATGGAACTTTGATACTACTTGATATGAATGGGGTTCTGATTAAAACAACTGATGTGCTGTTGGACTTGCATTACCTTCCTTGGATTTATCTTTGGTATCAGATAAATGCTCCAATGATCACAAAAGAAGGGATGAAGCCTCTTGTTAGAATTTTGCAAAATGATTTAAAAATTTGGGAACCAGTTAGTCCTGTCTGGAATGAAATGATCCCTCGAGCAAGAAGTCTTGGAGCAAAAGTGGTCGTATTCACAAAAGTTATTTACGATCACTCAGACAATGCGATAAGAGCTAGGATGTTACACTCTTATGGATTGCCCATTCAAAATGATCTGTCTGGATTGGGTGTAGGTAAGTTTTATGAATATCAAGAGGGTGTTATTGAAACAGAACACAAGTTAAAGGGGCCGGTTTTAGAAGAAATAATACTGAATCTTCCCATAAAACCCACGAAAATTATTTTTGTAGACGATATGGAAGAGCAGGTTTTAAGTGTAGATCAAACGTGTCTTGGGCTTGGAATAAGATGTATTGCATTTCATTATGAGCCAAGGCAAAGAACACCTTTTCTTGATGAGAAGATTGCCGATTTTCAAATGCGTACTTTAGTAAAACAACACAGATGGCTTTCTGATGAAGAGGCAAGGCTTTTACTAGAAAGTGTCACATCTGACGAGGTTGAAGATTAAGCGCACATTATCGGGGTGGCGCGTCCATTGTTGGACTCCTTACATTCGTCGTAATTCTAACGGAGTTGCTTGAAGTCGATTGACGAATTTCAGTGGTAAAAATCGGGTTTTCTCTGAGAATTTTGGGAACTTGAGGAGCATTTCAAAAGGGAGATTGCTCTTATTTAAGATGCCTATTAAACTTTTTGGAATACCTTTCAGAGAGTGTCTCTGAAGCATGAGGGTGTACAAT
>DAHVFY010000031.1 GCA_027316765.1 Parachlamydiales bacterium
TATGAGAACGGAAAATTAGTTCGTGAGGTAAGCTTATGGCGCTCTGGAAGAGAAGGAGAATTAGATAACTGGAAATATAGAAAAGGCAAACTTGTTTCTAGAAAAAAGAAAGCTGCATATAGTGCTTCCGGTTGAAAGGCACGCTCAAGCAAAACGAGTTTAAAAATAATATTTTAATACTGAAAATGTTTTCTGAAAGCAAAAAGGATCGTGGGTTAATACTTGCGGATTAACGAAAAAGGAGATATGATCTCAAGTCGCGTGAGGAGAGAATATTCATGGCGATTTTTCATTCATTGACCCCTGTTTTAGAGATCGTCATTATTGCGATCATGCTAAACTATCTTCTCTCATTTTTTTGGAATACTCGCTCAATGGATCTCGTCCTTGGACTCCTTGCTTTTCTTCTCATTTTTGCTGCATCTACCTGGTTTAATTTACCTATCTTACATAAAATCATGTACCTTGTCGGTAATGTTGCAGTAATTGCTATCTTGATCATCTTTCAACCGGAGTTACGTGTTGCTCTTTCAAAATTAAGTTTAAAGGGAAAACGGTACAAGGAAATCACTGAATTTGACAAATTTCTCGATCAACTTTCTAACTCTGTTTACAAGCTTGCGGAAAAGCGCGTTGGAGCGCTCATTGTTTTGGAACATGAGGACTCGTTTGAAGAATACGCAAACAAGGCTGTTGTGATCAATGCTCAGTTCTCTTCAGAACTCCTTGAGTCGATCTTTTCAACGTCTTCACCTCTTCATGATGGAGCTGTCGTCATTCGCGACTTGACCATCGTCGCAGCATCCGTCATCCTCCCCCTCGCTGAAGACAGCGCGCAACTGACTCGATCTGTGGGCACACGTCACAGGGCGGCTCTTGGAGCCAGTCAGGTAAGCGATGCTGTAATTATCGTTGTTTCTGAAGAGACAGGGAAAGTTTCAATCGCACGAGATGGGGTTATGACGCGCGGGGTGAAAATTGACCGATTCAAGGGGATTACTCGCAGCATCTTCACACCTCCCGGTAAAAGGGAAGTCAAGGCTGGAAAACTTAAACTTTGGGAGTGGATTAAGCAATGAAATCGCTTCTGCGTTATCTTTTTATAGACAACTGGCAAAGAAAGCTCATTGCAACAGTGCTAGCTATTATCATCTGGTTGGTTGTTAATCACACTCTTACAGGAACAAAAATTTTTAACAATGTAGCTGTTAAAATTGTCAACATTCCAACAGGAAGAACCATTGAGGGAATTCAACCAAGTGGTGTTCTAAATAGGCGTATCTCTCTTACTGTAGTGGGAAATAAACCATTACTGGACTCTTTATCTTCAAATGATATCGAAGTTGTTGTGGATGCTTCAGACAAGCAGGGAGAGTGGCTTGCAACGGTTACCAAAAAAAACTTGGTTTCATTAAATCCCGACTTAAATATCTCCACCGGCATCGACAGGATTTCTCATTCCAGCTTCCCGATTCATATGAGTCGACTTGTAACAGAAAAAATCCCAATTTTTGTTACGCAACCCATTGGCGAACCTCCACGCGATTATCTCTTTTTGGATATTTGGCCCTACCGCCTTTCTATGACAATCACAGGACCTGAAGAAATTGTCAAACGACTTAAAGCTAAGGGGCAAAAACTTACTTTTAGCTTAAATGATATCACCAAAGCCGATCTTGATGCTCTTCCACAAGGAGATGAAGTCAGCTACTTTGTCCCAAATGAATGGAAACAAGTGGCTCTTCCCGGCATTTCTGATGTCCCTCTTCAAATCGATGATCCGGGAGCTAAAGCGCTTAGAATCGATTTTGTACGCTGCGACCTGCTGCCTCTTGATAGTCCTATACCGTTAACTATTTATTACCCACCAGAACACAGTGATCAAATCAACCCGGTGAATACGCAACTCTCTGTCAGTGGACCTGTTCACAAAATTCATGGGCTTAACATGATTTCCGGCCCTCTTTACGTCAAAGGGGTAAGTCGTCTTTTTGCTGAAGTTGTAAGTGATATGCTTCAAATTATAATCATTGCTGTTCCCAAAAGCGAGCGTCCTCATCTTGAATGGAGCATTCAGTTCATCAATCCTCATGTATTAGAAGATAAATATGTTTCTATTCTGCTTTCGGACACCTCGGATAACGAAATCCAAGGCTTGCAGCCCAATTTAAGAGAGGACTATCTGCGCAATCGGTTCCGTAGCTACATGAATCGATTTCAGCTATATAAATCTGAAGACACGCCTCTTAAATTCAACATTGAATTGGAAGATGGGCAAATCATTGTTCACGAGACTTAATGAAACAAATTATTCTTCTTAAAAGCCGAATTGCAACAAATGGCGGCGCAGAAAAGTATGCCAAAAGACTTGCCATCGCTTTCCACCACAAGAAGTGTGATGTTACTTTAATTACAAACGGTCCTGTTCCAAAGGAAAGCGTCTGCGAGGTGATCGCAGATAAAACTCTCTCTCCTTTTAGTTTTAGAAGTATCCAAACATTTGATAAATTTTGTCAAAAAGTGATGAGTGTTCTAAATCCGGATGTTATTTTTAGCCTTGATCGCAATCGTCATCAAACCCATATTCGCGCAAGTAGTGGTGTTCATGCAGCCTATCTTGAGCATCGAAAAAAAGGAGCCTCTTTTCTTAAAGCTCTCTCTTTTCAAATCAACCCTCTTCATCGCACTTTACTATCCATAGAGAAATGTGCTTTTGAAGATCCGGGGCTTAAAAAGCTTTTTGTAAATTCAAATATGGTGCGAGAGGAGGTTCTTCGTTTTTACAATACCGATCCTAAAAAGATTTGCGTTCTTCATAACGGGGTAGAATGGGAGGAAATGCAGGCCAATTTTGATGCTTGGGAAAATCTAAAGCCTCAAATAGCGCGTGAATTACATCTTGAAGCTTCAACATTTCATTTTCTCTTTGTTGGGCACAACTACCATCGCAAAGGTCTAGAGGTTCTTTTAAAAGCGCTTGGCAGGCTATCTTATGAGAATTTTCACCTCTCTGTTGTAGGAAAGGAAAAGAAGATCTCTGCTTTTAAAGCGCTTACTGAAACGCTTGGGCTAAAAAATAAGGTCTCTTTTTTTCCGGAACAAAAGGAGATGCATAAATTCTATCAACTCGCAGATGCGCTTGTAATCCCCTCTGTGTACGATCCTTTTGCCAATGTAACAGTCGAGGCGCTCGCTATGGGAGTCTACACTATTTCCTCAAAAACAAATGGAGGGAAAGAGGTAATCGACCAACATGCAGGCGCCATTATCGAAAATCTATATGAGATAGATTCTGTAGTCGATGCATTAAAACAAGCATTATCTCATCCAAAAACAAAAGAGCGCGCCGACTATATCCGAGCTTCTGTAAAACATCTCGACTTTTCAACACAACTTAACTGTTATGTCGATGAAACACTTAATTAATTATCTATTTATTAGAGGGATCACTTTCCCCTTTAGTCTACTCCCCTTTCCCGTTCTGCATTTCTTAGGAAAACGACTTGGTAGTGTTGCTTACTTTTTAATGCCTCGTTTTAGAAAAAGGGCTCTCTCCAATATTGCGCTTGCAGCTATTGCGCACACACACGCTGAGATCCGCCATATTGCACGCCTCTCTTTTCAAAACTTAATGATCACCTGTCTTGAATACTCTAAGTTTGCAAGGCAGAAAAAAATCGAAAAAATTGTCACTTGCCGCAACCCTGAAGAAGCAAACGCGATCATGGGTCAAGGGAAGGGGGTAATTTTTTTCTGCGGGCATCAATCCAACTGGGAAGTTCTTTTTCTTGAAGGAACAAGCCGAATGCCAGGTGTTGCCATTGGTAGACCCATTAAAAATCATTATCTCTATCAATGGATACTCTCAATTCGAGAAAAATATGGGGGGAAAATCGTAAATCCCAAAAGTGCCATCAAAGAAGGTTTACGTGCCTTAAAAAATGGTGCTTTTCTTGGGATTGTGGGTGATCAAGGAATGCCCGACAGCGGCTATGCATCTCCTTTTTTTGGTAGAACTGCCTGGACCTCTCCAATCCCAGCTCTTCTTGCTTACAGAACAGGTGTTCCGATCATCGTCGCAACAACAACACGTAGCTCTGGCAAATATTATATCGACTACTCCCCTCCTATCTGGCCAGATCTTGCAGAATCTATGGAAAGAGAAATTGATCGCATGATGCGTCTTTCATTAAAACTACTTGAAGAGAGCATTCGTAAAAACCCCGGAGAGTGGCTTTGGCAACACAATCGATGGAAACAACAAACAAGAGAAAAACTCAAATCCAAATTTCGTTATGACTCCTTGTGTATTTTAATGCCTTCTGACCAAGAACGTTTTAATGCAATCGCTTCAAATCTCCACACACTACGTACAATTTATCCAAGAGAATTCATCGCTCTTGTTATTCCCAAAGCCTTTGCGCACATCCCGCTGCTACCTGATGTAGAAGTTCACATCTACAACATTCCCGATGAAATGCTTCTTCATGATCTTCGCTTCAAACTTATTTTTAATTTTGCAGATCATCCTAAAGCAAAATCTCACTACATGCATCTTAGCGCTTTTGAGGTTATAACGCTAAGTGATCTCGAACATCTTGCAGGCCCCTGCCACAATCTTTCTGAAACTTTTACAAGAGCTCTTTGCTATGCCAGTTGAACGTTTTTTTTCTGATACTTCTTTTTCTGAGGGCAATCACTGCGCTCTTGAATCGGGGGAATTTCATCATCTCAGCCATGTAGTGCGCTGTAGAGTTGGTGAAAAAATTGAACTTGTAAATGGACGAAATGCATTGGCAGAGGCAACAATCGTTGCCATTGAGAAAAAAAAAGCGATTCTAAAGATCGATACTGTTATGACACGACCGCCTGGCAGGCACATCATTTTAGCTCAAGCCATCCCCCGCTTTAATCGTCTTGAATTCATCCTGGAAAAGGGCACGGAACTTGGTGCTAGTGCTTTCTGGCTCTTTCCAGGAGCCGAGAGCGAAAAGTCAGATTTTAGCCCAAATCAAAAAGAAAGAATGGGGCTACTTACAATTTCTGCTATGAAGCAATGCGGCCGCCTCGATCTTCCTCCAATCCTTCTCAAACCGCCGCTTACTGAGTGGCAATCCACCGAAACCGCCATTTTTTACGGAGACACTCGGCCTGAAGCACCCTCTGTAACTCTATTTTCTAAAGCTCCACTCATTCTTCTTGTCGGTCCTGAACGCGGCCTTTCTTCACGAGAGATTCACCATCTCGATACTATCTTGAAAGCACAAGGCGTCCATCTTAATCCCAACATTTTGCGTACTGATACAGCAGCGATCGCTTTTCTTGCTATCGCAAACGCTGAATGAATTTTTTTAACTAATCCTTGTAAATAAAGATCACAAAATCTTATGCTCTCGCGTTAAGAACTGTAAAAGATCTCAATTAGCGTCTCCTCTAAGTTCTATGAAATAACTGTGCAGTTTTCATAAAGACAATGTGAGGCACTAGTTAGAGACAGTTCTCGAACAAAATTTTTTACCTAAAGGAGTTTACAAATGTTAAAAAATCAAACATCACATCTTCACCGAATCTCTTTAACTGATAGAGCTGCTGATAAACTCAAAGAGTTGCAACAACAAGAAAAAAAACAACAATGGGGATTGCGGCTTGCTTATAAGCAAGGTTTTTGCGGAAAAGGTTACGAATATGTTATCGATTTTGCCATCGCTCCCCATCAACAAGATGAAATCTTTTATTCTCATGGCTTTGAAATCTACGTTCCCAAAGAGAATATGGAAAAACTCCAAGGCAGTATTATCGAGTATCAAGATAATGCCTCCAAGGATGAACGCTTAAGTGCTCTTGAAAAGAAAGGATTCTCTATCTCAAATCCTAATATAAAAGGCCCTTGTCCATGTGCTTGTGATAGAGGTTTTGATTTATGAGATTAGACGAGTGGCGGAAGGGGCTGGGATTTGCTATTCTCGCTTCTTTTTTGTATGCATTAAAATCTGCTGCAATCAAGTTTGCTCCATCTGCAAAAGTAGAATTTTTTGTCTTCTTCCGCTTCTTGTTAGATTTCTTACTATTGACCCCATTTTTTCTCGTACACAGAAAGCAGCTGCACTTTAAACAGCTGCCACTGCATTTTCTGCGCGCAATTTTTGTGACAATATCTATTTATTGTTCTGTGTACGGAATTCGGCATTTAGCGCTTGTGGACGCTATCTTATTAGAAAACACATTACCTCTTTTTATTCCCCTCATTGCCTGGGTATGGCACAAACAAAAAATTACATTAAAAAGTTTTTTTATTTTGCTTCTAGGTTTTTCCTCTTTGTTTTTTCTTTTAAAACCGGAACTCAACATTGTACATTTAGCTAGTCTAGCATCTATTGGAGCGGGATTTGCTTCTGCTATGTCTGCAATGAGTGTCCGCACGCTTTCTAAAACAGAACACCCTATTGCTATTCTTTTTTACTTTAACGCTTTTGCCGGAGCTCTCGCATTAGTTCCCTTGGCTTACACATGGGAAGGCATGCCTTCTTGGTCTGCCTCCTTTTGGTTACCTTTTCTTTTAATCTCTGTTTTTGGTGTGCTTTTTCAATATGCGATGAATCGAGCATATAGTTTGATCTCTCCACACGTCGTTGGAAATTTTGTCTATTTTCAAGTGTTATTCAGCGCCTTTTTTGGGTGGACAATTTGGCATGAACATGTGAATGCAATGCAAGTTTTAGGAGGTATTCTTTTAATAGGATCGGGCTTTTTAATGATTCGTGAAAACAAACAAAAAACCACACCGAACGTGCTTCAAAAATCGGATTTGGACTGACAAGAGAAGAATGCACACTCAAACAAGTCTTAAACTCCGAATTGTGACCTATTTGCAGCAACCCACTTTTTTAACTTCCATCTACTGCGTTTCATTCCTCGTCCAACTCACAAGAGTTGAACTCGTCATTCAACTTGTAGCTGTTTGTTAAAAAAGTGGGTTGCTGCAAATAGGTCACAATTCGGGGTTAAATGGGATTTGGTGGCAATCAAGGAGCGAGAAGGTGCCAGTTGTTTCTTCTCGATGACAACACGATCCAATTGCACAACTCCAACGGGAGACAACACAAGATTTTTAACGTGTGCTTTTTGCAAATATGCAAAATGATAATAGTAGATAGGAGAAATCGGCATCTCTTCTAAAAGAAGAGACTCGGCCCTTACAGCAAGTTCTTGACGTGTTTTGTCATCAAAAGTTTCACGGTATTGTTTAAGAAAAGCTTGGTACTGCGCATTTTCCCAACCCGAAAAATTTCTTGGGGCATCTTTAAATTCCAACCTCTCTAAAAAATTAATCGTATCCGTATACTGAGAAGCAGAACAAACAAGACTCATTTCAAATTGGTTCATGGGAAGTCTTTGCCAAAACTCTTTAAATGACAAGGGTTCTAATTGAAGAGAAATCTCAAACATCTCCTCCCAATGAGATTTCAATAAAAAAGCTAATCGAGAAAATTCTTCTGTCTCTTCATAGCTAAGAGTCATTTTGAGCTTCTTAAATTTTAATTCCTTAGCCGCAGCTTCAAATAAGGCTCTTGCTATAGTGGGGCATTCCTTAACTAAAGTGGGTGCTTCATCACCTTGCAAAAGGGATGTACAGAAGCTTTTAGCTAATACAGTATTGGGTAGAACCAACTTTTCTAACAATTTTTCACGAGGAATTGCATATCCTAAAGCTTTTCGCAAATTCACATTGCTAAAAGGCGACTTTAAAGTATTAAACCAGCAACTTGTCACTCCGGAAACGGGCTTTATTTTTTTTGCCCATAACAGTGTTGGCAGATGGTTCACAGGAAGTGGCGAAATAGGATCTCCAAGCCAATCCAGCTCATCGCTTTCGAATAGAGCAAATGCTTCTTTTGCGTCTGAAATCATTTTAATATGAATTGTATCAATGTTACCGGCTCCAACACACCGACTAAAATGATTTCTTTTCAAAAAAATTTCTTCACCTCGATTCCAATACTCCAACTGAAATGAGCCACTACAAATTTTAGGAACTTCGTGCTCTTCTGCTGCATTAGGCACGGGAAAGAGTGGACAGAAAGAGGTGATCTCTAAAAAATAGGGACAGGGATATTCTAAATCCACCACTAACGTAACGTCATCTTTTGCATAGACTCCAACCTTGCTAGGAGAAACCTGTCCTTTTTTCGCTTTTTGTGCGTTCTTAATGTAATAAAATAGATTGATAGCTCGCGTTGGAAAAGCAGGATTCAGCGCGCGCCTCCAAGAATGGACGAAATCGTGTGCCGTAATAGGAGTGCCATCCGACCAAGTATGCTCTCCTAGATGAAAAATATATTTCTTATAGTTATCTAAAATCTGAATTGAACTAGCTAAATCGCAGTTAACTTTATGGTCAGCTTCTAAGCGTGTAAGACCCCTAAACAACAAAAAAATGATGGCGGAGGAAAACCTATCACCACTTTTTTGAGGGTCGAGGGTTAAAGGATCCTTCTGAAAGCTCAAACGAAAGACATTTTTCATCGCACGAACCATTCTGCACAATGTTTCGATAAAATGAAAATTATTTTTTTCTTGAAGAACTTATCGCTTACAAATTTTGGAAATGAACTCTTTATCGCTGCCAAGAGTTCCCTTGTAGATGATACCACGTTCAGGGTCTAGAGTGACGAGTTGTCCCTCAACAAGAAGGCTCATGGCACTATCAGCGCGAACAAGGAGCGGAATATTAAGCGCCTTAGCACACTCGACAGCCGCAGTTTCTGAAGCTGTATCTTCCGGAGGATTTTGAAGGACAAGACCTGCTATATTCGTAAAAAGAGACTGATAAGCAGGAATGCACTGATTAATCACGACAATTTTATCTTTAATGAAGTGCATATGGGATTCATCCGGGGAAAGAAGAAGAGCTACTTTAGCATGAATACGTCGTCCAACGCCTGGCTGACCGCGAACAATCACATCTCCGATGCTCTCAACAAGCATGCTGTTGGTACTCCCCGTAATGCCAAAAGGGGCCCCGGCTGTCACAACGACAAGATCGCCATAATGCGCAAATCCTTTTTCTAGAGCAAAGCAACTAGCAATAGCAAAGGCCTCCTGAACATTTTCTGCGGGAGTTGGCCTTGCAGCAATTACGCCCCAGTTAATTGCAAGTTGATTGTAGACTTTGGGGTTTGAAGTAAGTGCTATGATCGGCATTTTAGGCCTAAATCTCGAAATCAGACGAGCAGTAAAACCGCTATTTGTGAAAGCAAAAATCGCCTGTGCTTGAGAGCTATAGGCAGTTTTGACCGCTGCAAGAGAAACCGAAAAAGAGACGTCATTATAGTCGCGTTTTCCCTCATGGTTAAAAAATTCTCGATAGTCAAAATCTCTTTCCGCCTCATCGATGATATTACGCATTGTTTGCACAGTCTCAATCGGGTAAGCTCCAATTGCTGTCTCTCCTGAAAGCATAACAGCAGAGGTGCTGTCATAGATTGCATTTGCAACATCTGACACTTCTGCTCTAGTCGGACGAGGATTCTTAATCATCGACTCGAGCATCTGCGTTGCTGTAACAACGGGCTTGCTTGCTTGGTAACACTTACGAATCATCATTTTTTGCAGTCTGGGAACCTCTTGTAAGGGAAGCTCAACACCAAGGTCTCCTCTTGCGATCATAATCCCATCTGCTACCTGAATGATGCTATCAAAATTCTTCACACCTAACCTGTTCTCAATTTTAGCGAAAACTAAGATGTCTGGTTTTTTCTGGTCGATCAGCAACTGCTTAATTTCTAAAACGTGATCTGAAGAGCGAATGAATGACGCCGCAATGAGATCAATATCTGCTGCGCATCCAAACGAGATATCAGAAATATCCTGCTGCGTCATTGCGGGTAAATTCACATCAACATCAGGAATGTTGACCCCCTTTTGATTTTTTAAAACTCCAGAATTTTGAATCTCTACAACAACGCCATGACTAGTAATTTCTTTAACAAAAGAGGTAATATACCCATCATCAAAAAGGATGCGATCACCAGGGGCTAGCTTATCAAGTGCAAGGGACGGCACGATTTGGATTCCACTCGCATCCCCCTCTTTCTCTTCTCTAACAAGAGTGAGCGGTTGGCCTGCAGCAACTGTCATCTGCCCTCCTTTAATCATTCCAATCCGAATCTCAGGGCCTTTAGTATCGAGCATGATGGCAAGCGGGATTTTACGCATCTCTCTTGCTTTCTTCAAATTGTGGATGACTTTTGCGTGCTGTTCATGAGTACCATGACTAAAATTAAGACGTGCCACGTTCATCCCGGCATCGATGAGTTGAAGAATTTTTTCGATCCCATCAATTGCCGGACCAATCGTACAAATAATTTTTGTCCTAGTATGCATGATCCCCTCTTGTGATATAATGTTCTTATTATGCACGTGCAGCAAATTATCCTAAAGAAAGTCAAGGTCCACAACCTAAAAAATGTGGATCTTACCCTCAATCCAAACCAGTTGATCGTCTTCACAGGGGTCTCAGGTTCTGGAAAGTCTTCTCTTGCCTTTGATACCATTTACGTCGAAGGACAAAGGCGTTATATCGAGTCGCTTTCTGCATATGCTAGGCGCCACTTAGGCGAGCTTCCAAAACCTGACGCAGAACTCATTACAGGAATATCACCAACCATTGCAATCGAGCAAAAAACATCAGGACGCAATCCCCGCTCAACTGTTGGTACAATGACAGGGATTTACGACTTCATGCGGGTGCTTTTTGCAAGGGTTGGAATCCCCCACTGCCCAATCAGCAAAGAAGCTGTGGTGCCTCAAAGCGTAGAACATATCCTTGAAAAGATTAAAAAGGAGCCGGAGGGAAGTAGAATCATCCTTCTATGTCCCTATGCAAAGGCAAAAAAAGGAGAATTTAAAGAAGATTTTGTCGACCTCACCCGACAAGGATTTACAAGAGTACGGCTTGATGGAAAAATCATTGAGCTTGGCGAAGAGATCTCTGTCGACAAGAAAAGCTGCCATGATGTTGATATCGTCATTGATCGATTAAGTGTTGAAAAAGAGAACTATACGCGGATTGCAGAGGCTGTGACACAAGCTTTAGAAATGGGCAAAGGGGTCATGAGTCTTCTAAATGCTGATACACAAGAGGAGACTCTTTTTTCAAAGCACGCTTATTCCGCAAAATCAAAACAATCGTATGGACCTTTAGAGCCTCACGATTTTTCTTTTAACCATCCCGTTGGAATGTGCCCCTCCTGTCAAGGCCTTGGAATACTTAATGAATTTGATATCGACAAGGTGATCAATCCCGAACTGAGCATTGCAGAAGATTGTTGCATTGTGGGCAGCTCTTACAAGACGGTACGCTATGGAAATATTTATAACAATTTAGCGCGTCTTTACGGGTTTAATATCAATACGCCGTGGAAAAAACTTCCCGAAAAAGCAAAAAAGGTATTCCTCTACGGAATCGATGCGAAATGGACTCGAATGGAGTTTGTTCACCCTGAGAAAAAAAACAGATGGACAGACTATGTTCAATGGCGAGGAGTTCTATTTGAAGCAAGAGAGAGATATAATCAAGCAACAAGCGATGTTTATCGCACCAAAATGCAAGCATTTCTCTCAGAGATGATTTGTCCTGCATGTGAAGGAGCACGAATTAAACCCTATCCTGCTGCAACACTTCTTGGAGGTAAACGGATTCACGAAGTCACAGCTCTTTCCATTGATAAAGCTCATCAATTTTTCCAAAACCTCTCAAAGGGTGAAATTTCAGAAGAACTCTTAAAAGAAATCATTCAAAGACTCTCTTTTCTTATAGATGTAGGGCTTCATTACCTAACCCTTGAAAGAACGGCTCCGACTCTTTCTGGAGGAGAGGCGCAAAGAGTACGTTTAGCCTCTCAAATTGGCTCTGGACTTGTAGGTGCAACTTATATCCTAGACGAACCCTCAATCGGACTACATCCTCGCGATAATCTCAAACTCTTAAAAACTCTTAAAAATTTACGAGACATGGGCAACACGGTCATTGTTGTTGAACATGATGAAGAAACAATCCGCGAAGCAGACCATATTGTCGATGTAGGTCCCCTTGCCGGCAAAAATGGAGGCAGAATCATCGTTGATGGCGGAGTGGAAGAGCTATTAAAAAATAAAGAGTCTCTCACAGGGGCCTATCTATCAGGAAAGCTCTCAATCCCAATTCCTAAAAAAAGAAAAAAGGGAAGTGAAACAACTATCCGAATTGAAAAAGCCTCTCATCATAACTTAAAAGAAGTCTCAGTTGACTTCCCCTTGGGAGTATTGATTGCTGTGACGGGAGTTTCGGGTTCGGGAAAATCTTCGCTTATCACGGATATTCTTTACCCTGCGCTTTCTAACAAGCTGCATCATGCAAAACTTCCTGTCGGAAAAGTACGCGCTGTCAAAGGTATTGAGAATATTGACAAAGTAATTGCAATCGATCAAACACCCATTGGGCGCACACCCAGATCCAATCCCGCTACTTATATTAAACTCTTTGATGAAATTCGCGATTTATTTTGCAAACTCCCGGAAAGTGTGGCTTTTGGATACAAATCAGGGCGTTTTAGCTTCAATGTAAAAGAAGGGTCTTGTCCCCATTGTGGTGGCATGGGAATGATGAAAATCGATATGGATTTCATGGAAGATGAATGGGAGATGTGCGAGGTATGTCAAGGTAAACGATTTGATGAAAAGACACTTGCCATCCGCTATAGGGGTAAAAGCATTAGCGATATCTTAGAAATGACTGTTGCAGATGCTTTTGATTTCTTTTCTGCTATTCCCAAAATCAAAGAAAAATTAGACGTACTTCTCAAAGTCGGTCTTGACTATATTCAACTCGGACAACCCTCTCCCACCCTATCCGGAGGAGAAGCTCAAAGAATTAAACTGGCAAAAGAGCTTGCGCGTAAAGACACAGGCAACACTTTCTATATCTTAGATGAACCCACCACCGGTCTTCATTTTCACGACATTCACAAACTCGCTGATGTGCTGCAAACATTTGTGAAAAAAAATAACACCGTTCTTGTGATCGAGCATAATATGGATCTTGTAAAAATTGCTGACTGGATCATCGATTTAGGTCCTGAGGGGGGCGCAGCTGGTGGCGAGATCATCGCCTTCGGAACACCAGAAAAAATCAGTAAGCTAAAAACACCAACTGGCATTGCTCTTTATGAAGTTCTTCACCCTAAACCTTTCTTAAAAAAGAAAGAACAACGACCTCTTCCCCCACTTCCCAACATCGAAATTCAAGGAGCTGAGCAGAACAATTTAAAGAAAATCGATGTCAAAATCCCGCGCGGGAAAATTACTGTATGTACAGGTCCTTCAGGGTCAGGTAAAAGCTCACTTGCTTTTGAAACAATTTATGCAGAAGGCCAAAGGCGCTACATAGAATCTCTTTCTCTCTTTGCGCGTCAGTATGTCAAACAAATGCCAAAACCAAAAGTTGCAAGCATCAAAGGACTATCTGCAGCAATTGCAATTGAGCAAAAAAGTCATGCCGGTAATCCACGCAGTACGATTGGCACTATGACAGAGGCCTACGACTTCCTACGTGTTCTTTACGCTCACTTAGGAACAGCTTTTTGTCCAGAAACGGGAGAAGAAATTCGCACGATCAGCAAACAAGATGTTGTAGACAGACTGCTGAAACTCCCACAATCGACTCGCATTCAGATTTTAGCACCTCTACTCCTAAAAAAATCAGAGCCCTTTGAAGCTCTCAAAGAACGACTACAAAAAGAAGGATTTTTACGAATTCGTCTTAATGGAAAATATTTTGAACTTGATGAAGAGATCCCCTTTGAAAAACAGCGAAAAAACCTTCTTTTTCTTGTGATTGACAGACTATCGATCCAGGAGGATGTACGCCCTCGGCTTTTTGAGGCCGTAGAGAATGCAGCAAAAATTGGAAACAATACATTCACCGCAGCTACGGATGAAGAAGATATCTTTTTTAATCTAGCTTTTGCAGCTCCAACAACTGGAAAATCTTACCCATCAATTACCCCACACACATTCTCTTTTAATACAGCTCAAGGGATGTGTCCTGATTGTCTAGGCCTTGGTTTTCAATATGGAGCAGATCTTGCAGGGCATGAAGAAATCATGAGCCTAAGCGCACTTGAACTTGCAAGAGAGTTGTGGAAGGAAAACATTTCACGAACAGCTCTTGATTTCCTTAAAACTGTCTTAAAACATGAAAAAATCGATCCAGACACTCCACTTAACGAGCTTTCCAAAGATAAACTACATATTCTTTTTAATGGCTCAAGCTGGGTAGAAAAAAAAGACCTTGGATTCCGCTTCAACGGTTTTAACGCTGTTTTTGTAAAAGCAGCAAAATCCTCCACTTTGGAGATAAGAGAAGCCTTGAAACCACTACTAAATGAAAAACTATGCCTTTCTTGCCAAGGAACTAGACTCAATCCTCTTGCGCGCAATGTACGGATTCACAACCTTTCCATTGCAGACTTTTGTAAGCTCTCAATCGATGAAGCGTACGACTTTATTGTAGCACTTCCTCAAAACCCTCTTTTGGAAGAAACAATACGACAGTTAAATCATAGACTTCACTTTTTGAAAGCAATTGGTCTTGGCTATCTTTCACTTGAAAGAGCAGCGCCTACTCTTTCAGGTGGAGAAGCACAACGCATCCGCCTTGCTCGTCAACTAGGTAGCGGTCTCACAGGATGTCTTTACGTTCTCGATGAACCCACAATTGGGCTGCACCCGCATAATAATGCTCTGCTCAATCATGCGTTACTGCATCTATGTTCGCTTGGAAATACGTTGATTTTAGTGGAGCATGATCCCTTAACGATTCAAATTGCTGACTACGTCCTTGACTTTGGCCCAGAAGCTGGGAAAAAGGGAGGAAAAATTATTGCTTCAGGGACTCTCGAAGAGATTAAAAACAACCCCCTCTCCCTCACCGGTAACTATTTAAATGGAAAAAAAGCAATTCCAATACCAAAAACACGACGCAAACACTCTACTTGTCTTTCAATCAAAGATGCTGCAGTTCACAATCTAAAACATATTAATTTTGATCTCCCTTTAGGAATTTTTACCTGCATTACGGGAGTTTCTGGATGTGGTAAATCAACTCTTCTCTTTGATGTTATCCTTCCACTTGTGGAAAAAAATTTCGAACAGGTCCTTGTCTTAACCCAAAGCCCTATTGGTCATACAAATCGCGCAGATATTAGCACCTATACCGATCTTCTCACCCCGCTACGTTATTTCTTCGCTTCGCTTCCTGCTGCAAAAATGCGGGGACTTGAGCCAAAACACTTTAGCTTTAACCACAAAAAAGGGATGTGTACCCACTGCTTTGGACTTGGCACGCGCACAATTCCTCTTCAGTTTCTTCCTCCCGTTAAAATTGAATGCGAAGAGTGTCACGGTTTTCGACTCAATCCTTTGAGTCTTCAAGTTCACTACAAAGGCAAGCATCTGGGTGAAATCCTCAAAATGACCGTTGAAGAAGCTAAAGAGTTTCTTCTTCCCATCCCCAAAGTCGTTCGCATTGTCGACACTCTCATTGCAGTGGGGCTTGGTTATCTACAGCTAGATCAAGAAATTGCCACTCTTTCCGGAGGTGAAGCGCAAAGACTAAGACTCTCAAGAGAGCTCTCCAAACGTGCTAAACAAAAAATCGCCTATCTTCTCGATGAACCAACGATTGGTCTTCACCAAGAAGATATCGTCAAGCTTCTCCCCATCTTTCACACACTTGTTGATAAGGGACATACTCTAATCGTAATCGAACATAATCTCGATCTCATTGCAAACGCAGACTACCTGATCGATCTTGGCCCAGAAGCCGGCGCACTTGGCGGTCATCTCGTAGCAACCGGCACGCCTGAAGAGGTTGCAAAGTGTCCAACCTCGCACACGGGACGCTATCTCCATAATTTTCTTGAATAATTAATTAGTAGTACCTATACACAAAGTTTAGGAGAAAAACCATGGCAAGGCGCATCACTTCAGACCGGACAGCAAAAGCTTACTCTTTAGCACTTTTTATCGCCGGCCTAGCTATCTTAACCTACCTACGCTCTTGGTGGCCGGGTATCATGCTTGTTGTCGGCATCCCGCTGTCTCTACGTCAATATCTCTCCGGTAGACACTATGATATGTATGTCACTCTATTTGTCTCTATTGGAGTTTTTATCACCGTTGCTTTTAGTATCTCCTGGGAAGTCCTGCTTCCTATTCTCTTTTCCATTGGCGCTATTTACATCTTCTTTAGAGAATTTCTCGAGGGAAAGCCTCATACAGAAGTGGAAGAAGAAGAAGAACTTAACGCTGAAATCGAAGAAGACAACAAAAAGCCGTAATTATCATTCTCTTTAAACCCCGAATTGTGACCTATTTTCCCTATAGCGCTACACATGTGGAATGAGTTTTGATTTTTTTATTGAAGTTA
>DAHVFY010000032.1 GCA_027316765.1 Parachlamydiales bacterium
TTTCCAACTGTAATAGGTTGGTTTAGCGACCCCATGCTTACGGCAAAGTTCATCGATGCCAATTCCCGATTTTCCTTCTTCCAGGATCTTGATGATCTGTTCTTCTGTGAATCTTGATTTTTTCATTGTTCGTGTCCTTTTAAGGTTAAAATTTTACACGAACTTCTATTTTAGGATGGACTAGTTTTTGGGGATCAGGTCAAACCTATCCTTTTTAAATTTCCACAACTCCAAAGTTATTCGTTTTTCTGCCACAAGCTTTTAGGACTTAAACCAGGTCTGCGAGCAACCCACATAACGAACAAAGCGCTGTAGATAAGCTGTGCAGTTTTCATAGAGCCAATATGGGGTAACAATCAGAGTCCAGGGAAGAATTTTTCACACATCTTCTTTGTATGGTTCTAAGTAACATTCAGGAAGTTCTATGGAACTTCCATTACCAAATTCAACTGTATAAATCCAATCTTTGACATTGCATTGAAATTTTTTAGAACTTTCTTCAGATGTAATTTTGTAAAAACCACATACAGAAGCAAATTCACCTGGATGAAAATGAGCTGGCGCACTTCCTGATATAATCACTGCATCTCCCCAAGTAAATTTATGCTCCATGCTTAATTCTCCTTGTTATTTTTTAACGGGCAGCCAAGGGGTTGCATCTGGGTTAGCCGCACCAGGAATATGCGAATGAGACTTGAAAAGTTGTCTCAACCACTGTCGCTTTCTTTTTGCAAATATATTTCAGGGATTTGCATAGACTTACCGTTAAGAAATTCAACAGTATAGAGCCAGTTACTATCTTCACATTCATACATAACAATAGCTTCTGGTGAGTCTATATCGATCATACCACATACAAAACCTATTTCACTGGGATGATATTTATGAGGTGCGTTTTTCACAATTTTTACACATGCTCCGTAGTCAAATTTGCTTTTTTTCTCATCCATTAAATAGAACCCTTTTTATTTTTTTAAAGGCAACCAATCTGTACCGTCCGAATTAAAGAGACCAGGAACATGTGCATGTGGTGCATTCGCTCGCGCATCTGTATGTTTTGGCCAGGGATGACCCCCTCCATTTTTTATTCTTACTGTTCTTGCTTTTCCCAAAAAACATAACCCTCACCATCGTAGGCACCTGCAATGACAAATCTGAGATTGTCACAGATTTCTTGGAAATCAGAGTCGCTTAGACACAACATTGTTTTTTTCTTGCAATTCGTTAAAACAGCAAAAAAACGCCAAGAAAGGCTACACATTCTGATCGATTTATAAATGTCTTGTAAAGAATGATGTTTTCTCAAAACGAAATACACTTCATCCTCATATTTTCCAACACTGAGACATTCAAATTTATTTTTTATGTTAGAACTATTTAGCATGTAATTTTCTAAAACAGCTAAATTTTCACTTTTTTCTTGAAGATAATTTTTAATGAACTCACTACAAGACTGATCCGCAGTTATTACCTGTCTGGGATAAAATTCCTCATTCTCTGCAAGACAAAATTTATTACCAATGCAAACTGTTGGCATAATTCCGCCATAAGAAAAGTCGTATACCCTCTCAACTATTGCATCAAACGGCAAAAATGTAAAAAATCGTCCTTTAGAAAAATCGACCTCTTTTGCAACTTTTCTGGAAAGACTTTTTCCGCAATCGATGTGATCAATGAAATAGGGAAAAGTCTTATCAAAATCTAAATCACACTTAATAATATCGCTCATTATTATTTCCACTCCCATGTTCCGTCAACATTAAGTCTGGCTTTATCACCATTTGGACTTTCATAATCTCAATTAGGTTTTCTTGGATGATGTTGCCGGCGAGGTCATATTCTTCATAAACGTGAGTGTAAAGGAGCTCTCCTGAGGAAGAGAACCGCTCGATTTGTCTGAGATGCTTGGGATCGTAGGTGTAGCGGATGCTATCACCTGTCCCGAGCTCTAGAGTTAAAGGTCTATTGAACCGGTCGTAGGTTTTTTTGAGGGAAAGACCTGTAGAAAAATTCTCTAGGAGGATGTTGCCGAATGAGTCAGGAGTTCTTTCGACGCCAATGGAGTTAATGTGATCGGTTTCTGCAATCGAGAGCTGCCCAGTAAGAGGGCTGACAAGAGTATTGGTATCAAGAGAGAATCCTGCAATTTGTTCAGAAGATGAAGGGAAAATTTCTTCGTTCTCTTCAGAGAAGAGCAGCGTGCAAGGCAAAGAGAGGATTAACCAGATCCAAAAGCGCATATGTCACCTTTCAAAATTTTCAATGACTTTTGCGCAGAGGATAATGTGCAATCTGTTTTTTAGTCAAAATAAATATATTTAATTCTCTGACTGGGTGGCATGCTCAGCTTGGATCTGGCGCCATTTTTTGACAATTTGAGCAGCAAATGGAGCCGCTTCTTTACCTGCGTCCCCAAAACGAAGATAAACAACGACCACAAGTTCCGGCTCTTTCGTTGTCTCATCAAGAGCAATACCGCCAAACCAGATATGATTATGGATTTTAGCATGTGTTGCAGCGTCGACTGTTCCTTTATAAAGAATCTCTGCAGTTCCCGTCTTACCTACAATCTGCTTGTGCAAATCGATATAATCGCGAGTAAACTGCGGCGCGTCATAAAGATCACGCAAAATAGAAGGGCGTGCGGTGCCTCTTGAACCTTGGACGGCAAGACGCATTCCTTCTAACAACACCGAACGGATCTCTTCTGGAAAAAATAACGATCGCCGTACCTCTGTCGGTGTGATATTGACTTTTGCTTCTTCACAATTTTTTTCCATCTCAGAAAAAAGAGGGAAATTGATCCCAATAAGAGAGAGATCCTCTTGAAAGGAGTAATTTTTTGCCGAGAAAAATGTGTTTTCCGATGGCTCTTTTCCAGCGATCACCTTAATCGCTTTAGGACGAAGAAGCGTTCCATGATTGGCAATCGCAGAGAGCATTAATGCCGTTTGAAGAGGGGTTACAACAAGAGAATGTTGTCCTATTGCAAATGCGTAAAGACCTGTTCGATTATAAGACAAATCATTTGGCACACTCCCCGCTATTTCTCCAGGCAACTCTATTCCCGTTTTTTCAGCAAAACCAAAAAGACGCGCTGCATTTGCCAAATTTTCTGGGTTTTCAATATAATCGCCCGCCAAAATCGAAAAATAAAGATTGCTTGATTGCTCAAGAGCTCCAACAAGATCTATCTTGCCAATATTAAAATGCCCGCGTGGAAGAACACCCCCCTTATACATCCGTCCAATAGATTCTCCATTTTCCGTATACCCTAAAATTTTCCCTCCCGCTTTCATATCATCTACAAGAGTTAAGGGATTTAAAGAAAAAGCAAAGGGCTCAAGATAGCGCTGTCGTATTGCTTCATATGCAGTGACAAGCTTAAAAATAGACCCCTGCGGAGTCGATTGCCGGTATGCTTGCGATCTACCAAAGCCGTATCCTGTAACAGGATAAAAAGCTGCTGCAAGATGTTTTTCAAGGGATGATCCCTTAACACCACGCAGTCCACGATATTGCCCAAGAAGTGGTTGGTTTAACTCTTCAAAAGAACGCATAGCTTTGAGATAATCATCGGAAAGTGGCCCTAGCTGAGCTAGAAGCTGTCTTAACTCCTCAAGAGCTGCTTTTGTGTCTATATTAAGTGTAGCAAAATAAGCGGCAAGCTCTTGATGCTCTCCTGAAAAATTTTCTTTTAAAATTGCAGCTTTAATAAAAACAAGGCGGTGCTCATTCCAAAAATTTGAAAATATCTTTGTAAAAGCCTCGTCCAAATATTCGGTAAAAGGATGTGCGTACTGCTTTTTCTGCTTTTCAGATTCCCTTTTTTGCTGCAAAAACTCCTTAAAGTGATCTTTGCGCCAAGAAGCAAAAGCTGTAGTTCGATACAGCTTTTTTACAACCTCTTTTACTGAATCTTCTATCAAATAGACAATTTGAGATAACTCTCTAAAGCGAGAAGGGGTCTGAGTTCCAACGATAGTGAGGAGTTCCTCTGAAAAATCTTCTTTCTTCAAAAGAAGGCGGCAAAGATCGACCACAAGAACTTTATCCTCATACAGGGGAATCGTCCTTAAAATCTCCAAATCAAGGGAATCTTCTGCACTTTCTAAAAATTTAATCACAGAAAAGAGATTGTTGAATTTATTCATAGTCGCTCTTACAGGACCATCAAGAGGAAGAATGCTGTCTAAATATCGCTCCCATGTTAACGGCTGACTCTCTTCATAAAACTCCTGATTTGTAAAAGAATAACACTCTCTTTGCATAGGGGCTTTCCCATTCCAAATAGCGGAAATATGGCTTTCATTTTCTAAAAAACTCAGAATCGATGAGCGTTTTTTTTCGACAAAAGCATTAGGATCAATCCGAGGATAAGAAGCCAAGGCCAAGACCTCTCCCGTCTTAGGATCCATCGCCACGATGGCTCCGCCCTTCATCCATGGTGCTTTGGCCCCTTTTTTCGTCTCATAATAAGCCAAAAGCTTTTCTGCAAATTCCTGCAACTCTGAAGAGATCGTAAGGATTACTCGTTGCCCAGAAATAGGATTGCGCGTACCAGGAAGCTCTCTAAAAAAATTTCCTTTAACATCTACTTCATAACCTTTTTTTCCAGAAAAGCCGCGCAATTCCTCGTCAAATGCACCCTCAATCCCTGTTTTTCCAACAAGGTCATTAATCGTATAAGCCTTTTCTTGAAGCTCTTTAAGACGCCGACGCACGGCAAGCGGCGTTGTAAATCCCTTAGGAAGAAACGCAACTTCCCCTCTTTCCCTTTTGGAGATGTACTCTTGCAGATCATTGATTTCAGAGGCAATTCTCTTATGCTCTGACTGACTAATAGCGCCCATATAACCGATGATATCGCCCGCTGTCTTCCCACAAGGGTAAACTCTTTTATAGGAGCGTTGTACCTGAATACCCAGCCACTCTCTTTCTAACATGCGCAGACGATAATATTCGCTCTCAGTAATATTATCTTTAATTACAAAAGGCGTATGAGGAAAAAGAGAGGCTTTCCCATGAATCGTATCCTCAATGTCTTGAGAATTCATTTTCAACTCTTTAGCGAGCAATTCGGCTAAATTAGTGACATATGCTGACCTAGCAAAATGACGGTAAGAACTCCCTTTTTCATCTTTTTTCCAAATAACACTTGGAATTTCTCGAATCTGGGCATAGCAAACAGCTGCTTTGTACTGAATCTGATTCGTGGCCATTGGAATATTGAATCTATCTCGAATTGTCGCCCTTTCCACTTGCTGAACCACAGAACGCCTTCTAGGTTGGCGAGATTCCTTAAGTTTTTCGGCGTGTTGAATCACGCTTAAATACCAAACTCGCGTCATGATCAGCAGGAGCGCGATCAAAAATAGGTTGAGAATTCGGTTGGCTTTATAGGGTATTTGTTGCTGAGTCATCCTTCAATTATCATTTTTCTTGGAAAAAAAGAAAGTTTTCAGTAAAACTTATACTCATCTTGCGCCTGTAGTTCAATGGTAGAACAGTAGCCTTCCAAGCTACTTGTGTCAGTTCGATTCTGATCAGGCGCTATTCCTCTAGAGTATAGGGGCGTTTTATAAAAAAAATTTCAACCAAGACTGAAATCTTCTCGATTTTTATAGAGAAGATGCCGTCGTCAAAATATAGGGACAAAGCTTGGCAACAACAGACGTAACAATTAAAGATCTTTTAGAGAGCGGCGCTCATTTTGGGCACCAAAAACAACGTTGGAATCCGAAAATGAAACGTTTCATTTTCGAAGAACGCAACGGCATTTATATCATCGATCTTGCAAAAACCATGCAACAGATCCGCAATGCAGTAGCTTACATCAAGGAACTGATTGCAAAACGAAAATCTGTTCTCTTCGTTGGCACAAAAAAACAAGCGAAAAGCGTTGTTCGTGAATGCGCTGAAGAATGCGGTGAATTCTACATCTCTGAGCGTTGGCTCGGTGGCACTTTAACCAACCTTACAACTATTCGCCAATCTGTTAAAACTTTAGAACGCATCGAAAAGAAAATTGCAACCGGTGGTGAAGGGCTAACAAAAAAAGAACTCTCCTTACTCGGCAAGCAGCAAATCAAACTCGATCGTAACCTCTCTGGAATTCGCGCAATGCGTAAACCTCCAGGACTTGTCATCGTCGTTGATCCAAGCCTTGAACATATTGCAGTTGCAGAAGCGAAAAAACTGGGAATCCCTGTTATGGCTCTTGTAGACACTAACTGCGATCCCGATCCTATTGACTTTGTGATCGCTTGCAACGATGACGCTTTAAAAAGCATCAAACTCATTCTTCAAGCTTTAACCCAAGCCGTTATCGACAAAAAGAACGATATGGCCATTGGAATCGCTAAAGGCGATGTCGCCACTGGAAAAGATGAGGAAGAAGAATCTAGTGAAGACGAAGACGCTGAAGGCAAGGAGTAAATAATGAGTCAAAAAGTTACTGCAGAAATGGTGAAAGAACTGCGCGAGCGTACAGGCGTTGGCATGGGCAAATGCAAAGAAGCTCTTGACCAAGCAGGCGGGGACATGGAAGGCGCTATCGATATCCTACGCAAAGCAGGCATGGCTTCAGCTGTTAAAAAAGAGGGTCGCGAAACAAAAGAAGGACTTATCGGCGTTGGCGAAACCGCAAGCGCTTTTACTCTGCTCGAATTAAATGCGGAGACAGATTTTGTTGTCCAAAATGAAAAATTTCGTCATTTCCTCAAAGAAATCAGTCAAGATGCCGCAGAATTTCAGCCAGCTGACGTACAAAGTTTTTCTCAAAAAAAACACAGCAAAGACCCAACAATTACCGTCGAAGAAGCAAGATCCCTCATGATTCAAACTCTTGGGGAAAACATTCAAATCAAAAGAATCTTGAATGTCGCCAAAGGACCTAACCTCTCGATCGCGACCTACTCTCATATGGGTGGTAAAATTGTAGCTCTTGTCGAAATCGAGGGCGCTTCAGGTTGTGAAGCTCTGGCACGCGATATCGCAATGCATATTGCCGCAGAAGCTCCCGAGTACTTACGTCCTGAGGAAGTTCCTGCCGACGTCAAGGCGCGCGAAGAAGAAATTGGCAGAGCTCAAGTACAAGGCAAACCCGCCAACGTCATTGATAAAATTGTCGAAGGTAAATTAAAAGCCTTCTATGATCAAGTCTGCTTACTCTGTCAAAAATACATCCGAGACAACTCGATGACCATTGCTGCCCTTTTAGAAAGCGAGAGCAAAAAACTTGGTAAAACCCTAACACTCCGCCGCTTTATTCGCTGGCAAGTAGGAGAGTAAATGCCGTCCCCCTTCAAACGAATCTTACTCAAGTTATCTGGCGAAGCGCTGATGGGTAATCAGCAATTTGGCATTGACTATGATACCTGTCATCAGATCGCTCTTTCTGTTAAAGCAGTGTACGATCAAGGGATTAAAGAGATTGGCATTGTCGTCGGAGGGGGAAATATTTTTCGCGGGTCACAAGCAGAAGCCTTTGGTTTTTTAAGAACTCCTGCAGACCATATTGGCATGCTCGCAACAACAATCAATGGAATCATTCTTCAACAATCTCTTGCAGCAGTTGGCATTAAAAGTCGCGTCATGAGCGCTCTTAACTGCGATCTCATTGTAGAACCTTATGTGTGGGGCGACGCAATGAATAGCTTACAAGAAGGCATCATTGTCATTTTCGTTGGAGGTACAGGAAACCCTTACTTCACAACCGACACAGCGGCAGCTCTACGTGCAAGTGAAATTAATGCTGAAATCCTTCTTAAAGCAACAAAAGTAGACGGCATTTACAGCGACGATCCCAAAGTTAACAAAAACGCTGTTAAATACCCCGAACTCACTTTTTCTGAAGTACTAGCTAAGAAATTAAATGTCATGGATGCTACGGCGATTGCCTTATGCCGAGAAAATCATATCCCGATTTGCATCTTTAACCTTTTTGAAGAGGGTGCTATATTGAAAGCTGTAAACCGTCAAAATGGCGGATCCCTCATTACGGGAGAATAGCAAAGATGAGTATTGCCGATCAAACTAAAACAAAAATGCTCGCTGCAGTAGACCACTTCAAACAAGAGCTTAAAAATCTTCGCAGTAATCGTGCCAATACTGGCATGCTGGATGGGATTACCGTTGAAATGTACGGCACCCAAGTACGCCTCAAGGAAATCGCCACAGTTACGGCTCCGGAGTCTCGCCAACTTCTCATTACTCCTTTTGACAGACAATCTGCAGGACCTATCGGAAAAGCCATTGAGAAGGCAAATCTTAATATCCAACCGATTGTCGATGGCCACGTCGTGCGCATTAATATCCCACCTATGGACGAAAATACGCGCAAAGAAATCGTCAAGCAAGGTAAAAAGAAAGCAGAGGATGCTAAGATCGGCATCCGCGAAATTCGTCGCAAAAACAATGAACTTGTCCGCAAACAAAAAGCAGATAGCGAAATCACAGAAGATGCGATGAAAAAAGCAGAGAAGACGATCCAGGAGTACACTGACAAATACTGTAAAGAGATCGATGACCTTTTCGTAGCCAAAGAAAAGGAGATCATGACGGTTTAGCCTTGCAAAAAAAGCAAGTGCTTGACTATAATATAACTCTTTCTGGCCCCATCGTCTAGCCCGGTCTAGGACACCAGATTTTCATTCTGATAACAGGGGTTCGAATCCCCTTGGGGTCACATTCCCGAGACTTTAGCTCAGCGGTAGAGCATCTCACTTTTAATGAGAGGGTCGATGGTTCGAATCCATCAAGTCTCAACTTTCTAATGCGCTCATTCCACTATATTTGAGCTGTAATCGGCTTGACTCAAAATCAAATTGAGTTTACGATTTCAGCCAAATGGTGCAAGAATGGTGCAACAAAGAACAAACTTAACCAGCACTTCGTCCAATCGCTCAAACTTTCAAAACAAAGGTTAGAGCTATGGCATCAATCTACAAACGCAAATCTAAAGATGGTAAGTCATTTGTCTGGCGCGCTGTCATTCGCATCAAAGGATATCCCACCGTCTGTAAGACAGGTGACCGCAAACAAATTGTCGAGGACTGGGCCAAAGATACTGAACGGCGCATCAAGCTCGGCCAATACAATTTCGAAGCACACAATAAAAATCATACCTACACTGATCTTCTGCATCATATGCAAGAAAATGGTGTTTTCAATCTCCAACGCTCTTTCAAAAACTGTAGATCCCAGTTCAATTATTGGAAACAGCGCCTAGGCGCATACGCTCTGATTCATATCACGCCAGAACTCATTGCGCAGGAGCGCAAGATCCTCATTGAGTCGTCTCTTCCAAATAGCACTAAGCGCAGCGCCGCTACTATTAATCGCTATACCGCGGTTCTCTCCGCTACCTTCAGTTATGCCGTCAAAAAACTCCGCTGGATCGTTGAAAATCCCTGCCGTACTCTCTCCAGGCTCAAAGAGTGTGCAGGGCGCGATCGAATCCTCACTGATGCGGAGATCACCCGTCTCCTTGATGCATGTAAACAAAGTAAATCGCCACTTCTCTATCCCATCGTTCTTTTTGCTCTCACGACCGGGGCTCGGCGCGGAGAAATCCTCAATCTCGAATGGCGACATGTCGACCTCGAAAAAGGCATCGCATTTCTCACAGAAACCAAAAACGGCCGTCCCCGCAGCGTAGCCTTGTCTGATTCTGTCATCGCCGAACTAAAGGTTCTTCACAAAACGCGCAATCCTTCCAAGCCTCTTGTCTTTGCAAGCAAAACAGCATTCGGTCGCATCGACATCAAGAAAAGCTGGATGAAGGCCGTCGACCAAGCCAACCTCATCGATTACCATTTTCACGACCTGCGTCATCAATTTGCCACCTTCGCCGCCGGACAAGGTGCTTCTAACGTTGAGCTGGCTACCGCCATGGGACATCGCACACTTTCCATGCTGCTTCGCTATTCAAATCTCGACGCCAAAAACAGCAAAAAATTCAGTGACCACATCTCAGAGAGAATTCTCAAAGGAAGTACACCATGAGTAAACAAAAGCTATCCAGATTGTCGCAGCGCGCTGCGACAATCTTGCCGCAAGGCCTCATCGACGAGCTTCGCTCCATGATCGACCAGACGCGGGAATCTGTAGCGATGATCATAAACTCTAAACTAGCAATGCTTTACTGGCATGTGGGCAATCGAGTGCGTAAAGAAATTTTGAATGACAAAAGAGCCGAATACGGACAGGAAATCGTCGCAGCAGTGTCACGACAATTAACCTCCCTATACGGTAAAGGATTCTCAGACAAGAGTTTGCGTCGTATGATCCAGTTCGGGGAACTTTTTCCTAATGAGAAGATTGTCGCATCGCTGCTGCGACAATTGAGTTGGACGCATTTTACGGTTCTGCTCCCCATCAAAGATTCTATTAAAAGAGAGTTTTACGCGGAGATGTGCCGTATTGAAAAGTGGAATGTCCGCACTCTCATCAAAAAAATTAACTCTATGCTCTTTGAGCGTACGGCTTTGTCCAAAAAACCCGAGTCTTTGGTCGAGGCTGAAATAGCAATGCTTCGCCAAGAAGACCGTCTTTCTCCCGACCTCGTTTTCCGCGATCCCTACTTCCTAGAGTTTTTGAACTTAGACGACCGCTACGTGGAAAAAGACCTCGAAGACGCCATCATGCGCGAACTCGAGCAATTTCTTCTTGAGTTTGGCACCGGCTTCAGTTTCTTAGCTCGCCAAAAGCGCATTGTGGTTGATAACATCGATTTTCATCTCGATCTCCTCTTTTTCCATCGTCGCCTTCGTAGATTAGTTGCCATCGAACTAAAAGTTGGCGACTTCCGACCAGAATACAAAGGGCAAATGGAACTTTACCTCCGTTGGCTTGACAAATACGAACGTCAACCCAATGAAGAATCTCCCATCGGTCTCATCTTATGCACAGGCAAAAACCACGAGTGTATCGAACTTCTTGAACTGGATAAAGCGGGCATCCACGTTGCCGAATACCTCACAGCCCTGCCCTCCAAAGAAGTGCTGCGTCAAAAGCTGCAGCAAGCAAGCAAGCGCGCCCGCCATCGTCTAGAGGAGGCGGCCAATGAGCAGTTCTCTTGATGAAGCCTGTACAATTCTTAATGACTTTGAGAATGAGATCGCAAAGACAAAGGCGATTTGGGAGCAGATAGCAGAGCTCCATAAAAGCAAAAGGGAAATAGAATCAAATAGACGATTGTCCAGCAGACGGCGCATAATTTTGCTCTTGCTCTTTCGTCTTATTTTACTCTGAAAGTTCTGATAAGATTTGCTGCAATTGCATTTTCATTATACTTAGAACGAGTATCCAAAAAGAAGGCGGGTGCCGTAAATATTTTGTATTTCTGAAAAGTCGAGCTTAAGAAAATAAGGTTCCAGTTGAATGTTCCAACGCTTAGCAGAACCTACAAACCAAACAAGAGGTATCCCAAGCTCGCCGCCCCATGTATTATCACAGTCTTTTTTGGAGATTTTGTGACCATCATAGATGTATTTAAAGGTCTGTCTTACATCGTCTTCAAAAAATAGTTTCCCATTTAATCCAAGGCTAAATACACGACTCCATTCAAATAAAGAGCGCACACCGCAAGCATAATAAACCATGCTTTCATGGAAATGAAACGAATGCCCTCCATTTCTAACACTATAAGCTCCTATCCCCAAAAATGGGGTTACCAACCATCGATTAGGAGCAATCGTATACCCCATGCGAATTTCAAAATTGCCAAATCCAGTAATATTATTATTGATTGGAAAATGAAATTTGCCCAATTTTGCATGAAAGCTCTTATTAGATACCGCAGAAAAAAGATCAATTCCCGCATAAAAAGCATGAGGCTTTAAATATTCATATCTCAGCCGTAGACCTCCAAAACATTTCACCCCATCTACGTTGATTTTGTCGATATGTGTATCTAAATCAAACCAAAACACTTCTGGTCCAAAATAAAGATGATGCGGGCATCTTTCATTCGTAGGGCTCCCCTGTGCTATGCTTTCATCCCCATATGCAGTGCTAACAAAAACAATCAAAGCAATTAAGGAAGCTAGATTTTTTTTCATAAAAATTTACCCAAGTTCGAGTTTAAAATAATATAATTTTATTTATTGTTCCAATTGTCATGCGTATCTTTGAACTCTTTAAGCTTTTTATATCCATCATTTACAATACCTAAAAATTCTACGAATTCTCTGCACCATTTTTTAAATTTTTTCCAAAATTTACATTGTTGGATAGAAATATCACCCTTTCCGCAGTCGAATTCCCAATCTACAATGCCTTCATATGAAAACTGAGAAAATTTGAATGTTGAGAATAATTTCTCTTCAATATCATCCACAATGCCAAGCAATAGTTCTCTGACATCGGGGGAAGGAGTCATCGAGACCAGTTCGTACAAAAATTCTATTGCCTCCTCATAATCAACAGAATTAGGCTGATTCTCATTTATGCCAATTTCATCTGAGTCTTTTTGTTCGCATTCATTTATAGCAAAAAAAATCGAACTTATAGATCGCTCGCAATGATCTCGTAGTCCAAGATTATCATAGGCGATCACTTGCCCCAAAGAAACAAGAAAGGTCATGACACAAGAAGACCTATCTGATTTATCGATAGAGTCGTGGGCTGTTTGAAAATTTTCCAAGGCTCTCCTTGGATCATTCCACAATAGGTTTATACTTCCGTATCCGAAGTGCATTAAACTTTCGCTCTGCCATTCTTTCACGGCGAGTTGAATCCCTTCAGAAAAACACAAAATTTTCATTCCAAGAAATAGCGTTATCAACATCAGTCTTAGCATACAACCTCACCAATCAAGAGTTGAAGACGCCAGGTTACAAAAGACTTTACTTTTTCGTGAATTAAAAATTTCTGAATTCAGCGTTTTTTTTTGTAAGGTGTTAACGGTGCACGGACGGTGCAACGAATTTCCTATTGCACCGGTAAAAACCGGCGGAAATCCGTTACATCCATTAAGCAGCTCCCTTACAATCATACCAATAGCGATTGGATGACGCTGGATAAAATAGACTTCTCCCTCTCTTTTAATGAGAGGGTCGATGGTTCGAATCCACCCAAGTCTCAACTTTTTTTCGAGAAAAAATTTTAGAATTGAGTAATGCACCTGCGTGCATTACGTATGGATGAGAAGTGAAGCGACGTACTCGTCGCGAACCGGCTTTTCTGACGGGACGACGCAGTCGCCCGGCGAAAAGGAATCCATCAAGTCTCAATTTTCACAGACAATTTGGAATTGAAAAAGCCATTAAATATGGCTTTGTGCTGCGAACCGGCTTTCCATGACGGGACGACGAAGTCGCCCTGAGAAAAACCCACCCAAGTCTCAACTTTCTAATGTGCTCATTCCACTATATTTGAGCTGTAATCGGCTTGACTCAAAATCAAATTGAATTTCCTATTGCACTCGCAAACATCCGCAAAATTCGGTTGCATCCATTAAGCAGCTCCCTTACAATCGCACCTAACGATGCAGTGCTTTAGTCGTAGGTTTAAGTCCTACCCGCCTCATTTTCACTTTGAGCATGAAGTGCAAAAATGTACATCCTTAGGAAGAACTTGGTGCTTTTGCTTTGCCGCCTAGTCATTCAGCAATTTAGGCAGCTTTGCAGATTGTTTGACCAGTTTTTTCTCTTCGGATTTCACATGTCGCTCGAGCTTCATCACATCCTCTTCAGGAGGTAAATTTTCTGGCTTAATACCACGAGCCCCTAGCATATCGCGTACACTTCGATTATTTTGAACATGCTCTCCTGATATTGAAACTTCTCCCTGTAGATCATCTTGCATCACATTGTGATTGGTCATCTCCGTTGCTAAATTTTTAGCAGCAATAGTCAATGTTGGTAGAAAATCGGCCAATGGACGACTCCCCGTAATTCCGTACTTGCTTTTCATGGCCTGCGTTGAATGCCCACCAAAAAGAGCTGCGTCTCCCTTGGAACGAATACGAGCAAAGCCGGCATCATCTACACCACGCTCATAGATGTTCTTAGAAAGCGTTTTTTCTGACTCCCTCAACTTCTCACGAGCTTCTAGTCTTTCTTGCAAACGGATGCGAGCTTCTATAAGTTCCTGTCTGCGAGTTTGAACAGCAAAATAACTCTGGGCAAAGGCAATAGGTTCTTTCCTCGGATCTCCATTTTGAGCAATCAAGTAGCAGGCATACCGCGTAAGCATGAAATCTTCGATGGGTCGTTCGGCCCCGCTGCCTAAGGATACCATTTTCGTGACGCCACGAAAATGGTCATGCGGGTCGCAACCCGTTGTCCGACAAGATTCTATAGCCCGATGGATGGCCGTCATAAAGTTCTCCCAGCGCAAGTACCCCAAAGGCTCTTGGAGATCTCGGGCAAACCAGAATTCAAATTCCTCCCCCGGGACACATCGTGCCAAGGCATCAAAACAACTTTGTAACTTTTTAACGATTTCGCTTTGCATTTAATATCCTCCAGAAAATGTTCCCTCTTAAGGCTCGCGATTCTTTCATTGTTCATGTCCTTATTAAGGTTAAAATTTTATACGAACTTCTATTTTAAGATGGATTAGTTTTTGGGGATCAGGTCACCTTAAAAGGGCTCGAACAATGAAAAAATCAAGATTCACAGAAGAACAGATCATCAAGATCCTGAAAGAAAGAAAATCGGGAATTGACATCGATGAACTTTGCCGTAAGCATGGGATCGCTAAACCAAAAACCATACCATCTTACTCAGGCCTTTGACATGAGTCATGGCATAGTCCAAAAGCTGCTTGCGCGTATGCTATGGTGTCGTTGACATAGGGACATTGCCATATTGGTCGCTTTCCTGTATATGATTAAATTATGTCAGGCACACAATTTCGCAGCGCATGTACCATACTTTTATGGAGCGGAATAATCCTTTGCCCAGGGCTCGTCCTCGCCAACCCGGAAAATCCCACAATTGTCTCAGGAAATGCAAGTTTTCATAACACTTCTTCCAGTGCACTAGAGGTCACAGTTAATGAACAGTCTATCATTCACTGGAATGAATTTTCCATCGACTCTCACGAATCCACTCACTTTATCCTTCCCAACTCTTCTTCCGTCGTTCTCAATCGCGTTGTTTCTGGCTCTATCAGCAAAATTAATGGACAGCTCTCGTCAAATGGCAATGTTTATTTAATCAATCCCAACGGGATCCTAGTAGGGCCAACCGGTGTGATCGATACGGCAGGATTTCTCGCTTCAACTCTCGATATCGACACTCAAGCGCTTATAAATTTTGGCGAGCTGCTCTTTTCCGGAAACTCATCCGCCTCTATCATCAATGAAGGAATGATCACTGCCTGGAATGGCGATATCATTCTTCTCGCCTATCAAGTTGAAAACGCACAAACTCTATATGCTCCGCATGGAGTTGTCGCAATCGGCTGCGGGGAAAAAATTCTACTTACTCCAGCGGGCGATCAACGCATTACCATCCAAATTCCCGTTGAGCAGTGCGAAAAACCTTCAGAGGGAATCGGCATCCATCAACGAGGAATCATCCAGGCCATCCAAACAGAACTCAAAGCAGATGGCAATCCCTATACCTATGCGATTAAAAACGAAGGGTGGGTCAATGCGACAGGGCTAATCGTCCGAGAAGGGCGCGTTTATCTCGTTGCTCAAGACGGACTTGTTTCAACAAGTGGCCAGCTGAGTGCTTCTAATGCAGACGGGTATGGAGGCGAAATCCAAATTTTGGGAAAGGTCGTAACACTTGCTGATGAGGCAGAAATCATTGCATCGGGCGATAAAGGAGGGGGAACTATCCTCATTGGAGGCGATTATCAGGGAAACAACCCGGACATTTTCAATGCACATATTACCTATGTAAGTCCCGATGCGGTAATCTCTGCTGATTCATTTCAAAACGGCAATGGAGGCAAAGTGATCGCCTGGGCCGATGGAGAGACACTCTTCTATGGTAAAGTGAGTGCCAAGGGAGGGCTTCTTGGCGGTAATGGAGGATTTGCTGAGATCTCTGGGATCAACAATCTCGACTTCCGAGGGATTGCAGATCTCACTGCCCCCAAGGGTGCGACAGGAACGCTTCTTCTCGATCCTGCGAATATCACGATCAGCACAGGATCCGATACGAATACCACATTTACTGCTTGTCCGACGGGAACCTATGTGACTACGGCCAACAGCGCCATCATTAATATCGCTAATCTTTTAACAAATCTCGGTAGCACTTGCAACATCTCGATCGTGACAACTCCCGGAGGCTCTCAAACCGGTACTATCACTGTTGCCAATGCCATCGACTGGACGGGAAGCAATACCAATACTCTCACGGTTACATCGGCCAGCACGCTCACTTTTAATGCAGCTGTCACAAATAAT
>DAHVFY010000033.1 GCA_027316765.1 Parachlamydiales bacterium
GCAAACGCCTCTTGCCCCCACGGATACCACTCAACAGGATTATGCGCGTGTTGTAAAAGGTAGGGGGATTTCTCATGAATGAGGCGATTTGTAAATGTCATAGCACGCCTAAATACCTCGCAACATACCAAGCAATCACAATGATCACAACAGAGAATCCTGCCCAAAGCAGGTTAGGAAACCACTTTACGCCTCCTCCCATGCTGCCGCGCACTTCAAGTGTACCAATGCCATAAGAAAACTCGTGTTTTTCCGCAGGCATCTTAAATGCCATGGGGTGTTCTTCCATCATTCTATCGGTATCAATTCCAAGAAATAATGCATACTGCTTGATAAAGCCAAGAGCATAAACAGAAGAAATAAACTCCGCTATTCTCCCCTCTTCAATATTCTCAAGATAACCGGAGCGAATTGAAGTAGAGTTTTCAACTTCTTTCAAAGAAAGGCGCAACTCTTTGCGTCTGGCCTTAAGCAAAATACCTACTTTTACAATATCCTCATTCATAACCTTCACTCTCCCAGAGTTACATACACACAAGTGGTATATACCGAATGTATCATAAGATCGCAAAGATATCTTGCGTTTTTTTATTGCAAACAAGAAAATGACGGGATGTCGACTTCATCACCTTGTTTTGTTACAGAAATTGATCTTCATTTAAAAGATAAACTACAAGAAGATCTTTTGGATCAGGGCTTTCAATTAACAAATCCTCCTTATACGATTTTTTCTGCAAAAAAAAACAACATATCGTGCACATTATATACATCAGGAAAACTAACTGTTCAAGGAAAGGGAAAGGATGAATTCATTCGTTTTTATCTTGAGCCTGAAATTTTAGGAAATTTGAACTATTCTCATCCGGAAGTATCACTTGATTTAACGGCGCGGATTGGAATTGATGAAGCGGGCAAGGGGGATTATTTTGGACCTCTTTGTATCGCAGGAATTCAAGCAAATAGCGAACAGATTAAAGAGCTCCTCGCGTTGGGTGTCAAAGACAGCAAGAAAATGAGTGATGCATTAGTTAAAACACTCAGTTACAAAATTAAACAAGTAGTTCCTTATACAATTGTTAGACTAACACCTAAAAAATACAACGAACTTTACGAAAGCTTTCACAATCTTAACCGACTTCTTGCTTGGGGTCACGCAACTGCAATTGGTGATCTCGTTGAAAAAACCGGATGCCGTAATGCGATTATTGACCAATTTGCCGACGAATCTGTCGTCATTACAGCTTTAAAAAATAAAAGGCTTGATATTCATCTCACACAAAGACATCGAGGTGAAGAAGACATCGTCGTTGCAGCAGCTTCTATTCTGGCAAGATCAGCTTTCTTAGAGGGATTAGAAGAGCTTGGAACGCACGTCTCGATGACACTTCCCAAGGGCGCTGCGGCACATGTCACCCAGGCTGCAAAAAATCTTGTTGCCAAACATGGCGAAGAAGTGTTAAAAGTTGTTGCAAAGTTACATTTTAAAATGACTCATGAGATTTTAGGTCGTGCTTAAAATTCTACGCATCAAAAATCTTGTTCTGATTGAAGAATGCGAAGTTGAACTTAGGAGAGGACTCAATATCCTTTCGGGTGAGACAGGGTCTAGTAAAACGGCCTTTTTAGAGGCAATTGCCCTTGTGATCGGCGAGCGGGTTGACACCTCCGTCATCCGCCACGGGGAGGACAAAGCCTCCGTCGAAGCAGCCTTTGAGATCGAACATGAGACCATCCTTCATGCCGCGCTCGAAAGCGCTGGAATTGAATTTGACCCTCGAGAATTTCTTCTTCTTAAAAGAGAAATTGCAAGACAAGGGCGAAGTCGTGCTTTCATTAACTGTCAAATGGTTCCCCTCTCTCTCCTACAAAAAATTGGCACGCTCCTTGTCGATAACATTAGTCAACACTCTCACCAAGAGCTGCGTGAACTAGATCAAGAACGTCATCTTCTCGATGTATTTTCTAACACTCAAGAAGAGCTCTCTCTCTTTAAAGAAGCGTGGCTAAAAGAAAAAGCGCTTGAGGAAAAATTGAAGCACCTTACAGAAGAGGGCGCAAAACGGGAACGGATATTAGAGACAGTAAATCGTGAACTTACTGAACTAGAAAATGCTGCACTTCAAAAGGGGGAAGAAAATTCCTTATTTGAGGAATACAACCGTCTTGCCAATACTCAAGAGCTTACAGAAAAGTGTACACTTCTCCAAAAGGGGCTCCACGAGATGCCGGCATCTCTTACAAGATGCAGTCAACTCTCCTTGCAGCTAACGACTCTTGATCCCTCCTTGCAAGAGGGTGCAACCCTTCTTAAGGAAGCGCTGATTGCTATCAAAGAAACAACACATCTAGTGAGCACCTATTTGAGTCGCCTTGAATACAACCCTGCGCGATTTACATTTCTTGAAGAACGACTCAAACTCATCGATCAGTTAAAGCGCAAATATGGAGATCCGATCGAATATCTCACAGAACTACACTCCAAATCAGAACATCTTGAAAATCTTGACAAAGAAATTGAAAATCTCGCTTTAGCCTTAAAAATCAGTCAAGCTGCCACACAAAAATACGCAAACGCTTTAACAGACAAACGCAAAGAGGGAGCGCTTCTTTTCGAAAAACTCCTGACAGAAGAACTGCGCACTCTCAATATGCCAGATGCTAGTCTCTACATTCAAGTAGAACATCATCCCCGCACTCTCTCAGGAGAAGATGCTGTCCACTTTTGGCTTGCGCCTAACAAGGGCGAGCGACCCATTGCCGTCAAAGAGCATGCAAGCGGAGGTGAGCTCTCTCGTCTACTGTTTGCGATCAAGACCTCTCTTGCAGAAAAAAACAGCACAGCGACATTGATTTTTGATGAAATCGATGCAAACGTCGGCGGAAAAACAGCCGCTATCATTGGACTTAAACTGCGAGAACTTGGAAAGCATCGTCAAGTGCTCTGCATCACGCATTTTCCTCAAGTCGCTTCTTCCGCAGATTATCATCTACGTGCTCATAAAGAGGAAAGAGAAGGGCGCACGCTCGCCTTCATCACACCTCTTGATGCTCAAGCGAAAAAGCGCGAGCTCGAACGAATGCTCGGCAAATAGACGCTTTTTGTAAATTCTGTACTTATATCTCTTCATTGTGCTAACATATTGTTCCTTAATTTTAAGTTTTAACTTATGTCAATAAATTCTTCTTTTAATAGCGTCAAAAAAACGATTTTAAACCCTGAGATTGTTTACGAAACTCCTTCAGACAAATTACTCTCCTCCACCATTCCATTAAAAGAGGCATCTCTTCAAAGATTTAATGAATTAAATGCCCTGGAACTCTCTTCTGATAGCGGCGCAAGTGACACTAAAAAGCCCTTTCGTTTCGATACTTTTCTAGACAATTTAATTAACAGATTTTTAAATATCGGAATTATCCCTATTGAACACTATTTTTATGGGACAGCTGCAACTCATATTTGTTATAACAGGAAATACAACGACATTGATATTACCATAAAGATCAGGGAAGATGCTAACTTAACGCGCGTACTACCTGCAATTGAATACGTCTTAAAATATTTAGGGTGTGAAAATGACCTCATTGAAACATGTCAACCTTCACCCGATGGAAACTCAATTACCATCACCTTAGCCACTTGTCCTAAAAAAGTGGATATCGTTGTTCTTAAAGAAAAATCTAAAAAAGAGATAGACAGCTCTACTAAAATTCTATGCGACTCTTCAATGACATGCTTCCAGATCGTGACAGAAGACAATCATACTTTCATTAGAACTGTTGCCGATTATGATGCACAAGAAGCTGAACAATTGCTCGAAGAGAATCAGTTCACAGTAAAACCTTTGAGTGCCGCTAAAGTGATGAACCATGGCCTTTTCCGATACTGCAAATTATTGATGAAAGGAGTGCTAGCAAATAATAAGGAAATTGAAGCGAACTTTTGCGTAGGATTTGCAAACAAATATATTCATCCGGAATATGATGATGGACAAGCGCACTTGGCCTCCGGTATTTGGAAATTTATCGTAAAATTTTCGCAATCTGAAGCGCAGGCTTTTCTTTTTACCTTGGACACCATTTTGTCTAGATCAACTCTTACCAATAAAGAGACCTATTGCGCTATTGTTCACACCTTTATTCCAAATTGGGATCAAGAGAAAAAAATATTTTTTTTAAAACATTGCAAAAGTAGCTGTGTCAAAATCGAGAGTACAGCACAACCGCCTCTTTATCGACTAAACACATCGGAAACATGTTTTCTCATCGAACCTCCCTCCTCTGCTATCGAAGATCTTCTTGCAAAAAACACAAAAGAAAACGCTCTTCTAGCCCTTGATCTTATGGAAGAAATGCGAGATCCATCTCCTCAACTTTTAGAAAAAGGGGTACGGGTTGGAATTACGTATGGTCTGCACCAACGCGCGTATGCGATGTTTTATAAAAATATAGCAACGCTGTTTCGTTTAACAAAAAATCAATTACTCTCTTTAGCTCAAGGATTTCCAAAAACCAGATATGTCAATCTTGTCAAGCTACTGCTCAATCAAAACTTTTCAGGATACATCCATGCACTTGAAGCTTATTTGCAAGGTCGTGGCCTTGAGGGGAAAAGAGAACAAGAAACTCTACTTAAGTTAGCCGGCACTGCATTGCAACTGAATCATGATGATATTATTGAAAATCTCCTTGCTTCTTCAGATCTTCATTGGCTTCTTGTTGGCTTCAAAAGAGCCTCTTGCGAAAGAATCGTACGCTATGTTTTAGAGGAAGAGATCTCTCAAGAGTCTATTGAACCTCTCATCGAGAAAATTCTTACAAGCAAAACATTAGATTCCATTCTTCTTATCAAGTGCTGTGAAAAGCTAAAATGGGACAAAAGGTTAAATCCGCTGATAAAATCAGAAATTAAAGAAGCTATCGAAAAAAAAGAGGATAATCTTGCTATTCGCCTTTTAGAAAAAGGAGATTTTTTACCGGAAGAAAAACTTTTCTTTGCCCTTCAAATTAAAACAGAAAACGGCTCTGATTTATGCTATGAAATTGTGCAGAGTAGCAACTCCTCGAACAAAGAAAAAGTGTTCTTCCACTTACTTGAAAGTGGACTGTTTGAAAAAGCACTCAATTTAATTGATGAAGTTTCAGCTCCAAAACTCATCACAGCATTAACTAGTAGGCATACATTCAAAGGAGCTGCCCTCATCTCAGATGTTCTTCTTACTACAGCTCTATCAAAAAATATAACTCTAAGTGAACGTTCGCTTTTAGATGGAATTCAACAGCTAGCGCGCGCTTCTATGTATTCACGCATTTTCTTTTACCTAAGATCCTATCCAACGATCTTCAAAAAAATGCCCCTGAAATATCGATTGGAACTATTAAGAAGCCTTGAAGAGCTAGCATCTATTGCTCTTCTTCTTGAATCGTTTAAAGGGGATAAGTTTCAACATGAAAAATATCTTGATCTTCTAGAAAATAATCCTAAAATTTTGGAGGAAAAAAATCTTCAAGAAGAACTCCTTGAATTCATTGGAGAACCTTTATCCTTAGATAATTTAAACAAACTCTACCTAGAAAAATCCCCCATTTGGCGAAAAACAGGAATTGCACGACTCTCTAATGAGCAATTTCTAGAATATATTCTCACCGATCTTGAAATCAGCAAGCCTGTCTTGGATCGATTTAAAACACTTTGCAATGAAACTCCTGAAAAATGTGCCCCCGCTTACCTCAAACTCTCTTCAAAAGAACTTTTAAAAGAGGGGGATAAAATCATGAAAGCACTTCCCGCTAAAGCCCCCCTTAAACAAGAGATTCTTGAATTGTTCTTTGATCAACACACGGGAAATGATAAAAAATCCAAGGAAGAATTGTCGCATTTACTAAATATAACGAAAAAATATTGTATACTAGATAACTCCCTTTGTTCTACGGCTGCTGAGCAACTATTCAAAAAACTCGCAGCTAAAGAGACTTTTTCTAAAAATCTTTTCAGTGCAACCTCTGAACTCATCAATGTTTTGGAAGGCCCCAATCGCTCCGATCTGATGACTCTACTTATACGAAAAGCAGTGAAATCTAGCCTCCTTGAATGTGCCCAAGCTTATTTTGAAGAGCAATTTGAAGAGTTTCTTGCCCTTTCCGGAAAACAATTAGATTATGCTCTCAAAAAGATAAAACTTTCCGCAAAACACGAGCTGTTACTTTTTAAACGCGCTCTTCAAGAACAAGACACCAACATAAAACCCGCGCTATTAACTTGCAGTTTTGAAAATCTTCTAAAAAACCCTTCCTTTGAAGTTGCCTCTTTCTGCTATGAGACATTCATCAATAATCGTTTCTTTGAAAATCAGATCATACAAAATACAAAACATTTTCTTAGGATTCGTTTAGAAAAGTCTTCTGAAATTTTCTCGGCAGATATTATTTTTAACTATTTTCTACCCATTGTCAAAGCAGTGCCTGAGCATAAATTAGATAGCGATCTGAAAAAATTTATTCTAGAAAATTGGAATCAATTCGAAAATGCTCCCCTTTTTCAATGCGATGCTATCAATGACGTCGAATTTTATCGAAAAATTGCCGCTATGGTAAAACAATACTCTACAACACACGCAAATGCCATAGAAAATCTAGAAAAAGACTCTGAATCTTTGCATCTAACATTACCGGAGGATTTACTTTCAGCATTCAAAATAGTTTCTCCCGAAATTGTTATGGCTGCTGAAAATTCTACCCATGATCTGCTCAAACTTTATGCATTTTTAAAACTCATGGACAACTCCACTTCTTTTGATGTGTCGTATTTTTTCCTACAACTATTAAAAATTGCGGTCTTAACAAAATTTGAGCAAACTTTTCTCTTTGAGCTAGACCTCGACCGTGTTTTTCATGAAGGATTTAGAGAGTCCTGGAAACAGGATGAAAACTCTATAGCAGCAGTAACACATATGACCTTAAAAACAATTAATGAACGATTGACAACTTCATGCAATATTAAAAAAGCAAGAAACACCCTGATTAAGGGAACAATGGTGGGTGCTCTCTCGATAGAATTTATTTTGGAAGCTCAAGAAAAAATCAACGGACATTTAACTCTTGAGGAGCAAATAGCATTTAATCAAGATATACTTAAAGCGCTCAAAACCGGAGAGTATCGAATCAAAGATCATTGATTCAAAATTTCCACCTCATCATAATGAAAGATTAACCTTGTCAAGGATGCGTTTGTGAAAAAGAGACTTGCTTGCGTACTTGCCCCTTTATCGCTTTTTGCAACAGATTATGTTTTTGTGGATCTCGATCACCCTTGGGAAATCGACAAAAAATATCCATGGCACTTTGAAGTGGATGGACGTAAAGTCGCTTCTGCTAATTTTGAAGATTTAAAACATTCCAAACTCCACTACGCAGATGCTCATGCATTTGGTTACTATAGCCACTTTTGGAATCAAAAAAATGCTGTCTCTTTGCAATTGGGCTACACTTACATGCAACTGGACTGGGATAAAAGTGCACGAGGCATTGAGCAAAGTAACTTTCATTTGGGACTCGCTTCCGTTGCGATTGTCTCTAATGCTCTTGACAAATGGCGCTTTATCCTCAATTTGGGAATGACAGTAGATACGACAACATTTGACTTTGGGCACTCCTCTGTCTACTACACTCTGCTTTGGGGAAGATACGCTTTTTTGAAAAATGTTGGAGTCCACACAGGGTTTTTTGGGTTTACAGGAGTCCACACAACCTATCTACTCCCTGTTATCGGTTTTGACTTTCAGATCAATTCTCAATGGAAGCTCAATGCCATCTTCCCACTGGATTTCTCGCTCTCTTATAACTTTAATTCTTCTTGGGAAGCAGCCCTGTCTTGGGCAAGCTTCGGAGGACCTTACCGTTATCCTTGGAGGGTGAACGGAGGAGAAGGACGATTTCGTGATGCTGTGATTGAAGTCAATGCAAATGGTCTTGAAGTGGATCTAAACTACAATTACAAAAGAAATCTTTTTGCCGGTATTGGCGCCGGATGGAACTTCGGCGGCTGGATCCTTGTACGCGATCACAACGGCCACCACGGTAAATACTACGACTTTAATACCGCCCCCTACGTCCAAGCCAACCTCGCCATCACATTTTAATCCCGAATTGTGACCTATTTGCAGAAACCCGGACCGAGTGGTCCGGGCGTGCAGTCCTAGTTGCATCTAGCGGGAAAGTTGGAAAGAGTTGATGAAGTGGTTGAAGTGATTTTCATCATAACTTTGAATTGCACATTCCATAGCCATTAGATAAAGATTGTTCTTCACCATCAAAACTCTACCTTTAAAGTAGACATTGCCTGTACGAATGAAGAAATCTAAACCATTGTGACCATCAACGAGCACAAGATCTGCAAAAATCAACTGATTACCGGGATTATGATTGAGTATCCCGTTTAAAAACCCTTCTAAGCTCATTTGTGCATAGGATTCATCAACGAACTCTGGATATTGGGCAACAAGAAGCATAAATACTGTTTGCTTATCTAAAGGACAGATATAAGCATCATAAATCAAATCATACCCCTCATCTGCAAGTGACATTTTTTCACTCACATGTTCTGGATGATCTGGGAAGCTCAAAGAGCAATTTCCCGGAATTGAATGAAACTGTTGCCAATCTGCACTATAATCAATATTGTTAGTTGGCGCTGCCACTGCGGCTGTTCTCTCTGCGAGCATTTCAACTTGTGAATTTTCTTCTACAAGCTGCTGTGTTTCTCGAGCCTGTTCATTTGCTGAAACAGGACTTGCAAAAACCATAACGGATAAGGCTGATGTAAAAACAACCCCTTTAACAAAACTATATAATTTATTTTCCATATTTTTCCCCTACTGCACTATTCCTAATTGCGTTGAACCATGCGACCATAAAAATATCCAGGCCAGAATCCAAACGCTGATTGCTACTAATACAAAAACTATCACAACATTTAACAAACCCTTCCAAGCTGAAAATCCTTGGACTTCACCTATAGACTTCACTAAAATGACAAATCCCCAAATGGCCGCAACGGCCTGAACTAAAAAAGCTCCGACAACAATTGCCAAAGCTGATCCTACAAAAGTTGATTCCGCAAAAGACTCAAGAAAGACAGCGCTTCGAAATGATGCTACAAGCACTAACCACATTAAAATGCTCACAACATTTGTAACGTTTGACCAAGCAAGAGCTGCTCTAATTTGCTGAAACGATCCGGTACCGCCGAGTAAACGCCCTGTCCACTCAATCAGTTTACTCGCGATAGCAAAACCAATAAGGCCGATAAACACTGAGAAAACAAGAGATCCCAAAAGAATTGTGGGCCACGGTAAATATGCACCCAAAGAAAAATTCTGTGAAAAATGAAGAAGTGTTGCAAATCCATAAATCGCAGCAAGTAAATAAACACGATACTTTGGATCTGTTTTAACAATTTCTCGAATTGTTTCGCGCGGTGCTACCCACATCTTGATCCAGGGATTCGTACTCAACTTGTCTACCATTTCGACCTCCTCGCGGGAATTAACCGCCCCATGGTCTTATGTTAGGTTTAAAAAATTAACTTGGCAAGAAAAAAAGAAAAAACAATAAAAAAAGAGCAGAGTAGTTTCGTTTTAAAACACTCTGCTCAAAATAGATAAGAAATTAAATAAATTTAAGAAAATCAGCTATTGTCGTTATCAGCACCCTCGACTTCAGAATCGTCTTCTTCCATAATGATGACGTCTTCATCTTCATTGTCCCCATCAGATCCCTCATTTTGTCCTGACTCCTGGTTACCACCTTGAGTTTGACTCGGGATTCCCTGTATTTGTGAGGAAGAAGATCCATCTGTCTGAGAATCAGCGTAAATGGAAGTAACTAATGCCAATAGGCTAAGTATCAGATATTTTTTCATAGACCACCTTGTGTAATCGTAAAACAGTATTACAAAAAACTTAATTTTTTAAAACAGCTATGCGATGGAAAATTCACACATAGCGCTTCCGGTTGAAAATAGTTTTGTTGAAATTAATTACGATTTAATTAAAAATGAAAATAAAGAGGGGTGGTGAATTTATGAAAACAAATAAAAGAAAACTACATGAGACTGCTCACACAAAAAAAGCTCAAGAAAAGATGCTCGAAAAACAAGAGCTTAAGGATCTTCAACACAGAATCAATATGGAGCTCAATACTTTCTTAGTTTTAAAACAAGAAGGGACAACGCAACAGTTAGCGCTTGCAAGCCAAAGAGCTAAGAGCCTTCTTTTAAAGCATGGACCTGAAATGATCTCCCTTGCAGAGAAAATTGGAGACAATTTACCCATGAGCGTAGATCAGTATGTCAATAGTGTCAGCGCAATCTTACACTCTGCTTTTGGATGGATTGATGACGCTGTCATTCATGACTACTTCATCTCTTCACAACGTCTCACCGAGGAGACTCATCTCTAAAGTCGGACAAGAAAACACATAGCCACTTTCTAGCAATTTAGCCGGGTAGGCCTTCTGCGACGCTAAAAGAAGCCCATCTGCCATTTCTCCCATAAGGATACGAAGAATTGGTGCGGGAATCCTAAGCCAAATCTTTCTTTTTAAATGCTTTGCCAACGTCTGCGCAAACTCTCGCTCCGTCACAGGAAAAGGAGCCGTTATATTTACAGCCCCCTGCAGCGTTTCGTGCAGAAGAATATGGTGAATGCTTTTCAGCACATCTTTTAAAGATACAAAACTTATATACTGCTTACCATCACCCCATATAGCTCCAAAACCATAGCGATAAAGTGGAAGCATTTTGGCTAACATTCCCCCTTGAGTACTTAAGACGGCGCCAAAGCGTGCATGAACTACACGAACGCCGACTTTCGATAGCAGATGTTGCAGACTCCCATTTTGCACAGGTATCGGCTAAAAAACCTTTGCCAACAGGACTTGCCTCTGTGAGAGCTTCCTCTCCTCTATCTCCATAAAATCCAATTGCAGACGCTGTAATCACAAGTTTGGGGGGACGGTACAGTCTTAAAAGAACCTCAGATAAGAGCCATGTGTCGCGACAGCGACTTAAGAAAATTTCTTGTTTGCGCTTTTTTGACCATCTTCCACACGCAATATTCTTTCCGGCAAAATGAATGACGACATCGAAATCCTCAAAATCTTCTTTTCTTACCTCTCCCTTAACCGGATTCCAGTAAACAGAATTTTCAAGGGCTTTTTCCTTCTTAGAACGAACGAGACGGGTCACATTGTGACCCTGTTTTTTTAAATACTCATAACAACTTTTTCCAAGAAAACCATTCGTCCCACTGATGAGTATGCGCATTACTTGCAGCAGCCACCTTTCTTATCTTTGTTCGAGTCGCATTTGCTAGCGTTGCAGCAGCAGCAGCCTTTCATACACTTGCATGAGAAACCAAGAATCCAAATAGCAGCTAAGCCAATAATCGCATAAACGAGTCTGCTTAAAGCTGTTGTGTTACCGTGGAAAATCCATGCAACAAAGTCGAATTGAAAAAATCCCCATAATCCCCAATTCAAAGCGCCAATGATGACAAGAATAAAAGCGAGCACACTTATACATTTTTTCATACACTACCTCCTTACCTTCATCATACGGAATAAAGTTAAATTTTTAAAAGGTTTTTCACTGTACGCAGAACGTGTCCTTGACTTGTAAGGGGTTCTGCAGATAGAATCTACCTTTATGTTTGATGAAAAAGAACTAGAAAAACTGGCACACCTCTCTCGGATCGAATGCTCTAAAGAAGAAAAAGAGCTATTTCTTGTCAGTTTAAAACGAGTGATTGCTTATGTACAACTCCTCGATGAGGTAGACACTCAGGGGGTAGACCCATGCAGTCATGTTCTCGAAAGTCACGTCAATGTCTTTCGTCAAGATGAAATTGGCGAGTTGCTCTCTAGAGATGTTTTTCTCGCTAATGCTCCTGCACATATTGGCGGCATGATTAAAGTTCCTCCCGTAATGAAGGAGAAGTAAAAGATGTTTCGCAAACCGGCAACAGAACTTCATCGCATGTACAGGGAAGAGCTAATTTCAGCTGTTGAAATCGTCGAATCTTTTCTCTCACGAATTGAGTCAAAGGATGCTCAGGTGGGCGCTTTCTTGACGATACTCTCCTCTCGTGCCCTCGAAAAAGCGCACAATCTCGACCGCAAAAGAGCTGCAGGAAAACCGCTAGGAAAGTTAGCCGGCATCCCGATTGCTGTTAAGGATAACATTCACATCAATGGCGAACGCACGACTTGCGGATCCAAATTTCTTGCTAATTACAAAGCTGTCTTTGATTCAACGGTTGTAAAGCTCATGGAAGAGGAAGACGCTCTGATCCTTGGAAAAACAAATCTCGATGAATTTGCTATGGGGTCTTCGACAGAAAACTCCGCTTTCAAGCAAACGAGAAATCCGTGGGATCTTAAGTGCTCCCCTGGAGGATCATCGGGCGGATCTGCAGCTGCCGTTGCGGCGCGCTTTTGTCCCCTATCTCTTGGAAGCGATACGGGTGGATCGATTCGTCAACCGGCAGCTTTATGTGGAATTTTTGGATTTAAACCCTCTTATGGCAGGGTTTCTCGCTATGGACTTGTCGCTTTTGGGTCTTCTTTAGATCAAATAGGACCTTTTGCGACTAACACTCAGGATATCGCTTTACTGATGGAAGTTCTTGGAAAACATTGCCCAAAAGATTCAACGACTGTAAACGCGGCAGAAGAGCACTACGTCAAACTTCTTAACGCTCCAATTCCCAAAAAAAAGATCGGCGTTCCTTGGAGCTTTCTCAAAGATCTTAATTCTGAAAGTCGAGATAATTTTGATCAAAGCATCGAGAAATTAAAAAATATTGGATTCGAAATTGTTGATATTGATCTAAACATTCTAAAATACTCAATTGCTGTTTATTACATCATTGGAACGGCAGAAGCTTCTACAAATTTAGCGCGTTTCGACGGAATTCGATATGGGGTGCGTTCATCTCGCGCAAAAACCCTTGACGAGGTTTACGATTTTTCCAAACAAGAAGGTTTTGGCCAGGAAGTGAAAAAACGTATTCTCCTGGGAACTTATGTGCTGTCCTCCGGTTATAAAGACGCATACCACAAAAAAGCCGGGCAAGTGCGTCGTCTGATTATCGAGACTTTCAAGTCGGCTTTTTCAAATTGCTCTCTGATTGCCATGCCATGCGCTCCCCTTCCCGCCTTCGCTCTTGGAGAAGCCCTACAAGATCCGCTACAAATGTATCTGCAAGATATTTACACTGTCTCTGCGAACTTGGCAGGCCTTCCTGCTATCAGCGCTCCTTCTGGCTTTGGCAAGGAGAAAAAACCTTACGGAATCCAGTTCATCGGCCCGCATATGTCGGATGCCCTTGTCCTTCAGTGCGCTCATCTCTATGAACAAGCAACGGGATATGGAGCACATATCCCTCCTGAATTTGATCGTGAGGTCTTAACATGAGCGCATGGGAAACAGTCATTGGATTAGAAATCCACGTTCAACTCAAAACAAAATCTAAGTTATTTAGTTCGGCTCCCAATCGATTTGGAGATGAACCCAATACGAACATTTCTGTAGTTTGTACAGGACAACCGGGCGCTCTGCCTGTGCTAAATAAAGAAGCCGTTCATCTTGCTGTCCTTTTTGGATGCGCAGTTCAAGCGCATGTCGCTCCTTTTTGTCAATTTGACCGCAAATCCTATTTTTATCCCGACAGTCCTCGTAACTTCCAAATCACACAATTTTACCACCCTATCCTCACAGGTGGAACAGTCATTGCCGAAGTAGAGGGGATTCCCAAAACATTTGCAATTAATAGAGCTCACATAGAAGATGACTCGGGAATGTTGAAGCATTTTAGCAACTTTGCCGGTGTTGACTATAATCGTGCCGGGGCGGCTTTATTAGAAATTGTTTCCGAGCCATGCATCCGTTCCCCGAAAGAAGCTGTCGCATATGCAATGGCGATCAAAGCAATTATGGAATATATCGGCGCCTCCGACTGCAACATGGAGGAGGGATCTCTTCGAATGGATGCTAATATTTCCGTTCGCCCTCAGGGCGAACAGAAACTACGCAACAAGATAGAGATCAAGAACATGAACTCCTTCCACAATATGGAGCTTGCTCTTGAATCAGAAATTAAAAGGCAGACCGCCTTTTATGCGCTCCACCCAGATCAAGAAATTGAAAAAGGCACTTACCGATTTGATCTAGAAACGGGGCAAACAGAGCTTATGCGTCAAAAAGAAGAAGCTGCTGACTACCGCTACTTTCCCGAACCGGATCTCGTGCCTGTTCTTCTAGAAAAAAGTTATATCGACTCTGTGAAGGCAACATTACCTGAGCTCCCCTATAACCGCTATAAGCGTTACCTAGAAAAGCTAAACCTTCCGTCCGATGCCGCCCTGATCCTTGTTAATAACAAAGCGCTTTCTGACTATTTTGAAGAGGGGTTAGCTGTTTGCAACAATCCGCGCAGCCTTGCAAATTGGATTCTTGTCGAATTTATAGGTAGATTAAAAAACACTGGAAAAACTCTTACTGAAACTGCAATTAGAAGTGACCAAATTGGTAAACTCGTTCAAATGATTGACCAAGGGAAAATCACAGGTAAAATTGCAAAAAGCGTTGCAGATGATATGTTGCAATCTCCTCAACTGGATTGTGAAGAGATTGTGCGTTTAAATCCTAACTACCAGCCGATGAGCGATAGTCATGCAATCGAAGCTCTTGTAGATCAGGTTCTTAAAGAAAATCCCTCTTCCATCGAAGACTATAAGAAAGGGAATCAAAGAGCCTTCGGACATCTCGTTGGCCAGGTCATGAAACTCTCAAGTGGAACCGCCTCTCCAAAACTAGTTAATGAAATTTTGACCAAAAAGCTCAGATAGTTATACTGCGGCTTATGTACCCGAACCATAAGCTCGTGTCTGCTATTGCGGTCTTGTCCCTATGCAGCGGTTGTTATGTCAATCGCGCGCTCATTTGGCCCTATCACTACGCCCCAAAAACAGCGCACAGCGTATGGAATCCCCCCTCCGATGCCAAACAAAAATTGATGGAGGTGCCCAAGGCTTTTCCTGTCAGTGAAAATGATCCTTCAACGCTTGCTGAACTCATCGACGTTGCTCTTTTAAATAACACGTCAACGCAACTCACCTGGGCTGAAGCGCGGACGGCTGCTGCACAATACGCCCAAACACAAAGCGCTGCCTTTCCCACGATCACAGGAACATACTCTTGGACACGAGAACGTTTCCTTGTGGGTCCGGCTATTGACTCGAGCACTCCTGTAAACCTTTACTTAAGTCAGTGGGGACCACAACTGGCTCTTGCCTACACAGTTTTTGATTTCGGTGTTCGAAAAGCAACGACAGAAGCGGCACATCAAGCCCTTTTCTTCGCTGACTGGTCTCACAACCGAATGATCCAAACTGTAATCCAAACAGTATCGACTGATTTCTACAACTATCTTCTGCAAAGGCAACTTTACAAAACTTATGAAATCAACCTCGTGACTGCAAAAACAACTCTTGATGCTGCAGCTCTTGGTCTTAAAACTGGAGCTCGCGATCTTTCAGATGTTCTGCAAGCGCAAACACAGATGTTTCAAACAGAAATTACTCTTGTCAACCAAGAACACAATGTACAAAGCAGCCTAGCCCAACTACTTACAGATATGGGACTCCCTGCCAACCATGACATCATTGTGCAAGATTTTCCAATCATACGCCCTGATGATGCCATGCTTAGAAATGTTGAAGAACTTCTTTCTATCGCTATGCAAGAAAGAGACGATCTTTTAGCTGCAGAAGCGAATTTAAAATCGATGGAAGAGAAGGTCATCGTAGCTCAAAGGCAAAGCTGGCCTCAAATCACCTACAATTTCAACTATGGACAAACAACTTATAAGCTCGATCTAGGAAAATTCAACGATGGTTATGACTTCTCAGGGACACTCTCTTTTTCCGTCCCTCTTTTTGCCGGTTTTTACTATAGAAATGGCGTAAAAATTGCTGAGGCAAATAAAAAACAAGCAGAAGCACAACTTAGACAAACACTTCTACAAGTCATTCAAGATGTCACGGTTGCTCATTATAATGTTCGCGTCACCTTTGAGGGTCTTCGATTTGCCAACCAGTACCTGAAAGCCGCTGCGGAAGAATACGATGTAATCCTAAGTCAATACAAAGCAGGTGTTAACACGATCACCAATGTTCTTGCTGCACAAAGCTCTCTTGCAGATGCAAGAGCTAAAGAAGTCACCTCAATCAAAGATTGGTTCAGCTCCCTTGT
>DAHVFY010000034.1 GCA_027316765.1 Parachlamydiales bacterium
CACACATCTTCTATCGTGCGTTTGAATGGTATAACATACTAAACTTCACCTTTTTTTCGCAAACATTTTCGCAAAAAAAATCTAAAAACGCCTCTACAATGGCTTAGAAAGGCGTTTTTAAAAAAGCAGATAAATACCCATTCCGGCCAAATATCCCAAAAAGGCAGGCAACGCCGCCTTTTTGAAGTAATCAATGAAATGAATTTTTTCAAGTCCCATCAAAGCCACTCCGGCTGCAGACCCAATGATGAGAATACTCCCGCCTGTTCCTGCTGTATAAGCGATCATATGCCAAAGGGGGCTGTCTATAGGAAATTCTTGAATTGAATACATCCCCATCGTTGCGGCAACAAGAGGAACGTTATCGACAATTGCGGAGAACAAGCCAATTAAGGTCGCAATAATCGCTTGGCTTTGAACTTCTCGATCAAGCCATAACGCGAGATCTTGCAAAAAACCAATCGTCTGCAAAGCGCTCACACAGAGAAGAATCCCCAAAAAAAAGAGAATTCCAGGGGTATCGATGCGAGTCAGGACATGTGGTATTTTCAAATGCGCGCGCGCCTCATGTCGATGATGCATAAGATCTGTCACAATCCAAACAATCGCAAGGCCTATCAAAACACCCATGAAAGGGGGTAGTCCTGTTATTCCCTTGAAAACAGGAACGAAGACAAGAGCGCCCACTCCGAGCCAAAACACAAGCCGTCCTCCCGGCTCCGGAGCTTGATCGGCTGCGGATAACTGAGGTTTGGCAAGCTTTCCTTTCAAAGAAAAAGTGTACATTACAAGAGGCACTATAAGAGAGACAAGGCTTGGGAAAAATAAGGCTTTCATAACAGCTATTGACGAAAGATTTCCATTGATCCAAAGCATTGTTGTCGTAACATCGCCGATGGGTGTCCATGCTCCTCCTGCATTTGCCGCAACAACAACGACACAGAGAAGTAGAAAACGATCTTTCCAATCGGGCACAAGTTTGCGAAGAAGAGAAACCATTAAAATTGTTGTTGTCAAATTGTCCAAAATAGCGGAGAGAAAAAATGCGACAAGACCTACTACCCATAACATGACTTTTTTTGACCGTGTATGGATCAAATCTGTGATAATTTTAAAACCTCTATGCGCATCAATAAGCTCAACAAGAGCCATAGCGCCCATAAGAAAAAAAAGAATTTGAGAAATATCCGCAACGTGATGACCCAGTGTTTGTAAATCCTGACTTACCGGATAGGGACTTAATACAAAGTAGATCGACCACAAAATGCTTGCTGTAAATAAAGCTACAGCTGTTTTATTGACGTTGATATAATGCTCCAGAATCACTGCAGCATATCCAAGTACAAATATGATAAGAACAAGAGAGGTTGTCAACTCCATGGTAACTCCATTAATGGTCAAATTATATCGAACGTGCTTCAAAAATCGAATTCCGGCTTTAGCGCAGCCGAAATCCTAATTTTTGAAACGCGTTCGGTATAACAATAAAGAAGTGTCGAATTTTATAGAACTAACTAGCAAGACCTGCATTGATCACATCATGCATACGAAGAATACCAACGACCTTTTCTTCTGAAACAACAGGCGCCACTGTTACCCAACGTTTTGGATCCTTCTGAAGGATTTTTACAGCTTCCCACGCAAGAAGCTCTTTAGAAAGAATTACAGAACAGCCTTCTGTCAAACTTTTCATCCGATATTCTAAAAGAGCTGAACCATGTTTCTGCAATCCACGACGTAAATCTCCATCTGTAAAAACACCTAAAAGTTTTTTTTGCTTGTCTACGACAAGAAGACATCCACACTTTTTATCAGATAGCGTCTCCATTACATCGGAAAGCTTATCTTCTAAAAAACAAAGAGGTATTGCATCTCCATGCCACATCAAGTCTTCTACGGTGAGCGTCATCTTACGTCCAAGAGTTCCCGCGGGATGATTCATAGAAAAATCGTGAATTGTGAATGACTTAGCTTTCATTAAGGCTACGGCTAGCGCATCACCAAAAAGCAGCTGCACCGCTGTGGAAGTCGTCGGAGCTAAATCAAAGGGACACAATTCTTTTGATACGGGAAGCTCAATCCCAATGTCTGCTTCTTTAGCGAGTCGACTTCTTGCATTGGATGTAATAGCTAAAATTTTAGCTCCTCTTTTTCGAACAAAAGGAATCAGGGAAAGAAGCTCTTCCGTCTCCCCGCTCTTACTAATCATGACAAACAAATCCTCAGAGGTCATCACTCCAAGATCGCCGTGCAATAAATTTCCAGGAGGCAAAAAGAGCGCCCTTGTCCCTGTTGAAACAAGAGTCATCGCAATTTTTTCTCCAATGATGCCGCTTTTTCCAGTGCCCGTTAGTAAAATCAAACCTTTACACTCAAGACATGCTTGCAAAAAAGCATCTGCCCGAACGTAATCGATCTGATCAAAAAAATGTTGCAAGTATTCTCTTTGTTGAGCGAATAGGGATTTAAGCATAAAGTGGATTGTAACAGACGGAGCATTTTGCTTGAAGTCTTGAAATAAAAGGGGTATACACCGAAGTGAACTCAAGGTTTTGAATTCACTGCGATACAAATGGAGCAATCATGGCAGAAAAAAAAATTCCAATAGCGATAGCGTATGGAGATGGAATTGGTCCTGAAATTATGGAAGCTGCTCTTCTTATTCTTCAGGCTGCCACCACAAATCTTGAGTTTCACAAGGTTGAGATTGGTGAAAAAGTTTATTTAAAAGGTCATCCGACAGGAATCGAACCCGCTACCTGGAATACCATTAGACATGCAAAGGCTTTTTTGAAAGCGCCCATTACAACTCCTCAGGGAGGCGGATTCAAAAGTCTTAACGTGACCATTCGAACAACTCTTGGTCTTTATGCCAATGTGCGTCCGTGCGTCTCGTATGCACCATTTGTCCAGACAAAACATCCTCAAATGGATGTTGTGATTGTTCGAGAAAATGAGGAGGATCTCTACGCAGGGATCGAATATCGACAAAGCGCCGACGTTTGCTCTTCCCTTAAAATTATTTCTCGCCCAGGGACAGAAAAAATCGTGCGCTATGCTTTTGAATACGCAAGACATAATGGAAGAAAGAAGGTTACTTGCTTCACAAAAGATAACATTATGAAACTTTCAGATGGCCTTTTTCACAAAGTTTACGAAGAAATTGCTGCTGAATATCCTGACATTCAAAATGAACACTGGATTGTTGATATCGGCGCCGCAAAACTAGCAGATACTCCGGAGGTTTTTGATGTGATTGTTTTACCCAACCTCTATGGAGATATCCTCTCTGACATTGCAGCGCAAATCTCCGGCTCTGTCGGTCTTGCGGGATCTGCAAACATTGGCGATAAAGGCGCTATGTTTGAAGCAATTCATGGCTCTGCACCAAGAAGGGCGGGACAAAATGTCGCTAATCCATCTGGTCTTATTCTTGCATCTGTTTTGATGCTTCTTCATATCGATGAGGTAGAGGCTGCTGAAAGAATTCACAACGCATGGCTGCGTACTATTGAAATGGGGATTCATACTTACGACATCTTTAAAGATAAGATTAGCAAGGAAAAAGTGGGCACAAAGCAATTTGCAGAAGCTGTAGTCAAAAACCTTGGGGAAAAACCTAATACTCTTCAAGCTGTCCGCTACCACAAAGCTGCGCATAAACTCGCGTCACTCCATTCAGAAAAAATGACGTCTGTTCAAAGAGAACTCGTCGGCATCGATGTTTTCATTAACTGGAAAGGGGATGCCGAAACTTTTCAGAAAAAATTAAACTCTTCTGATTTTTCTCCTCTTGCTCTTCACATGATTAGCAATCGGGGTGTACGTATTTGGCCCCAAGGTCATCCTGAGACCTTTTGTATTGATCAGTGGCGCTGTAGATTTTTACATAAAGAAAAAAATAAAACTGCAACACCACACGAAGTTCTTCAAATCATAGAACTTCTGGTGAACACAGGGCATGATGTTATCAAAACAGAAAATCTATATATGTTCGATGGCGTAGCTGGCTTCTCTTCTGCGCAGGGATAACTTTCCCTGAAACAGCTTGACAATCGTATTTGAGGTCTTTATCCTTTTTCGAAAACAGGAGTTATCTATGCTAAAACCGGCAGGAAGAACAAGTTCAGGTCCAAATCCAACGGAAAACACTGAAATCTATATAACAACTATTGAGTCATCTGGAATAAAAGAAGAGGATTTCAAAGTAAAAAGAGAATCTGTCGAGAACCCTAAAACCGTGGAAAATGCATTGCAACAAGCGCAAGCACAACAAACAGGTTCTAGTATCATCTCAGCTGCAGAAAGCAATGATGCTAAATGGTGGGAGCAACCAAAAGAAGAAACAATACAAACACCTTTCACAACAGAAATTAAACAAAAAAAATCGTGGTTCGAAAGGCTTTGCTGTTGTTTTTCAAACAAAAAATAAAAACACGAAGACGCAAGGAATATACCCCTTTCACCTGAAAGGGGTATATTCCTTGCGTTAATTAGGATTAAACCCCGAATTGTGACCTATTTGCAGCAACCCTTCCTTTTTAACTTCCATCTACTGCGTTTCATTCCTCGTCCAACTCACAAGAGTTGAACTCGTCATTCAACTTGTAGCTGTTTGTTAAAAAAGTGGGTTGCTGCAAATAGGTCACAATTCGGGGTTAAATTGTGAGATCCTCTTCGAGATGTTTTTGTAGGCATGCCAAAAAAGCACATCCATACATCCCGTCTAGCACGCGATGATCAAAAGTTAAAGACATATGCATCACTTTGCGAATCGCAATAGCATTCTCATCAGTTGCAATGACTTTTTTATGGATTGCACCGATTCCAACAATTGCTACTTCAGGATATCGAATGATCGGGATTCCAATCATCACTCCCGACATCCCAAAATTTGTCAGGCTGATCGTCCCCTCTGCGACATCTGCTGGCGAAAGAGCTCCCGACCGCGCTTTTCCAGTTAACTCGTGAATTGATTGTGCAATCTGAGCAATTGTCATCTTTTGACACTGCTTAATCACTGGAACCATAATCCCTTGATCAACACTGACTGCAATTCCCAAATTGACAAAACGCTTCATTACAATCGTATCGTCTTCAAGCGAAGAATTAATGAGAGGATATTCTTGAAGAGCTCTTGCGATCGCTCTTGCCACAAAACTTGTAATCGTAAGCTTCACGTGATGTTCTGCAAAAAATTGCTCTTTTTCTTTCTCAATCACTTTAAGAACATCTGTCACATCGATTTCATGAATAAGCGTAGCATGAGGGGCTTGATAAAAAGAGCGCACCATATTATCTGCAATCGCTTTACGCATGCCTGTCATTTTTACGCGCTCAACGTCAGAATCTAATCCTTTAAGAGGGCATGGCGATCTCTTACCACTCTCTTTTTTTTCAAGATAGCTCTCGAGATCTTTCTTTGTAAGCCGCCCTCCTTGACCTGTGCCCGGAATCTTTTCTAACTCTTCAAGCCCAACACTTTTTTCTCTGGCAAGACGCAAAAGCGCTGGAGAAAAGAAATCTGACTGATCTTCTGAAGCAGTAGCCACTTGAGCTGCGACTTCCATGCGCGAGGCAGCTTTAGGAGGAAGACCTGCCGTATGGGGTGTAATCACAGCCAAAAGATCGCCAACTTTTAGCTCTTCATCTGTTTTTGCAAGAATCTCTTTTACAACGCCTGCAATGGGAGAGGGAATTTCACTGTTTACTTTATCTGTAGAGACCTCAAGCAGCGGTTCATCCAAGTTGACAAGATCTCCTGGTTGCTTAAACCACTGCACAACAGTTGCGCTCAGAATACTTTCTCCCAGTTTAGGCAACGTCACTTTAAATTCTTCAGTCATCCAATAATTCCTTGATTAAATGGTTCCAGTGCTCTTCCCCTGCGTGAATTTTTAACTCTGCCGGTAAAGGAAATAGGGGAAGAGATAATTGTAAATGAGAGGGCAACTTAACGCTGTCTTTCTCTGTACAAACGAGCAATTCTGCACCTTGCTTTTCAGCGCGTCTAGAAAACTCCTCTAAGTGCTCTTGCGTAAAAAAACGATGATCCAATCCATACATTTCTGCTTTAACACGTGCGCCAAGTTCATGGACCGTGCGCAAAAAACGCTCAGGCCTTCCAATTGCACAAAAAAGGCCTACTTTTTTATCTTTCAAATCAGCCGTTACCTGAAGGGACATGCCGACCAAAGGGGCTTTCGTGTAAGGCTCAAGAGCTTGTTGGGCACACTCTAGTGCTTCTTGATTTTTCGCTTGCATCAGAACAATAAGGCGTGCTTGCTGCAATCGAGCGGGCAGGTCTCGCAAATACCCTCTTGGTAAAAAATGACCGCCTCCCCACAAATCTTCCACATCCATCACGACGATATCTGCATTGCGTGCAAGCTTGCGATGCTGCATTCCATCATCTAGAATTAAAATCTCAGCTCCATGAAATGCTGCATGTACAGCCGATCTAGAGCGGTCCTTCCCAATCCAAACTGCCACGTGAGGCAACTTCGATCCAAGCCAAAATGGCTCATCACCACAGATCAAAGGATTTTCCCCCTTCCAAAGAAGAGTTTTATCACTTTTTTCAACCTTCCCGCGAAATCCTCGTGTTAAAATTGCCACTTTTCTCTTCCTAGAAAGAGCTTCAGCAAGCTTTCTTACAAGAGGTGTTTTTCCAACTCCTCCGGCAACGATATTTCCAATACTTACAACAGGAACGGGTGCTTCATAACTTTTACACCATTTTTTATCGTAAGCAATATGACGAAGTGTAACGAAAGAGCGGTAAGCACCACTTGCTCCCAGAAGAACTTTTTGCATCAAAGGAGCAGAACGCTTGCCTTCAATGACATCGACTACATATTTTTCAAGAAGCATAAAACAGGTGTTTCTCAACAATTTCAATGATGATGTGAATCGCCGCCATATGCGCCTCTTGAATCCGATCAGAGTGAGTAAAGCCTTCAACATGCAATTGCGGGTCGCACATATCTTTCAGTTTTCCTCCGGTTTTTCCTAAAAAAGCGATCGTATCTAATCCCATGCCTTGCGCGGTTCTAACAGCATGGACAAGATTGGGAGAGTTGCCACTTGTTGTAAGGGCTACAAAAACATCTCCCCGCTCCCCCAAAGCCTCGACAGCTCGTGCAAATACTTCCTCATAACCTAAATCGTTCGCCGTACAGCTAAGATGTCCCGGGCAAGACAGAGCTATGGCCGGCAGGGCTTTTCGTTTCTGTCTAAAAACTCCAGTTAACTCCTCTGCAAAATGCATCGCATCGCAAAGGCTCCCGCCATTACCTGCGATCAGCAGCTTTCTACCTTTTTGGAAACAATTCGCAATTTTTTCTGAAGCTCTTTCGATAAAAGAAAGACTCTCAGCATGTTGCAAAAACTGCATCGCTCGGATACCGTCTTCGACAGCTTTCTCAATGTCTACGCGCATGCCTACCTCAAGTAACGCTCTATCATAATACACGGCTAAAGATTTGACAAGCCTGAATGCGCAAAATTTTTATTTGACACTAAGACCTTGATCGCTAAAGCGCAAATGGGGGGCTTGAACCCCGAATTGGGACCTATTTGCAGCAACCCACTTTTTTAACAAACAGCTACAAGTTGAATAACGAGTTCAACTCTTGTGAGTTGGACGAGGAATGAAACGCAGTAGATGGAAGTTAAAAAGGAAGGGTTGCTGCAAATAGGTCACAATTCGGGGTAGAATGGATCTGTTCAATAAATCAAGGATCCTCTAGCATGGTATGGTTGTTTGTCATTTTCGGGGTAGTGATGAATTTTTCTGCGAGTTTTGCCGATGTGCGTGCCATTATTTTTGATTGCGATGGCGTTCTAGTAGATAGTGAATACGGTCACTATTTATCCTGGCAATATGCTTTGCAAAAACAAGGCGGAGATTTATCTCACGAGGAGTATTTATCTTATATCGGGCATTCGGGGCCCATTACTGCGCAGCTTTTGGCTCAAAAAATCAACTATGGCAACTCAGAACAGCTTCTCAAAGATAAACGGACATACTACAGTCAGCACATTCGCGAAAAAATGCCCCCCATTGAAGCTGCTGTCAATCTTCTACGGGCGCTTGGCAAGAACAAGGAAAGCCTTGGTCTAAAGATCGGGGTTTGTTCTGCTTCAACCAAAGAGGGAATATTCTCCCATTTAGAACGTTTTGAAGTTGTGGATTTCCTCGATGTTGTGCTTTCAGGTCAGGAAGATCTAAAAGAATATGATGATCCAGAAGGAGTGAATAAACCCAAACCTTATATCTATCTCAAAGCAGCCAAACTACTAGGTGTCCTTCCCGAGCAATGTGTTGTAATTGAAGATAGTGCTCCAGGAGTGAGAGCAGGAGTCTCTGCGGGATGTTTAACGATCGCTTTTCCCAATGAGTACACAAAGCTACACGATTTATCAAAAGCGCAACTTCGACTGACCTCAATGGATTTGCAAGACCTCAATGCCTTCCTCGAACTTGTCCAAAACGCTATGAAAAAAAACATTCCGAGCCCGATCTCAGGTAACAGCTCCCTCGCCCATCGGACTTGAACCAACGACCCACGGTACTGCTTAATCTCCCAATCTCATTCATTCTTATTCATCTCATAATCAGCAGGTTGTCTCAATCACAAAAATTGAATTGGATTGAGGCAGACTGAATCTGCGTGTACTGTACCGCTCACCAAAATCCTGACATATTTTTTCGCGTCTGAGAGCCTCCAGGGCACAATAAGAAAAACTTCCTGTTAGGAAATAATTAATGCTATTACAATGGGAGCATAAGTGGGTTGGGACTACCTGGCCGGTGCTAGGCTCCAAGAGAAACCTTGGAGCCTTTCGCTTTTTAGAGGATATACATCTCTAAAGCCTAGATCGAGGAATACTGTGACAGGGAACTGAGATGGGAACAATGAATGCCAATTTAGTTGCATCAAACATCACAATTTTTTGGGTGCCAAATAGGGTCACGATCCGATATTCCGTCATGGCCATCCTAAGATCCGAAAGTGCAATTCCATCTTCTCCCGCTTTTATATCGATTTCGATAGGTTGACAGCGATCTTTAAAAACAATTAAAAAACGCTTACTTAAGGAACCATTTACATCTTCGTTTTTCTTTAAATTGAAAACAACAGCCGTGCAATTTTCCAAAGCAAGCAATCCTGATTTATTTAGAAGTGGTTGTTTTTTTAAAAATAACCCATAAACCTCTTCGCACAATTTATTTAATTGTACGTTGTTGCTATTAATGACTTCTACCGATTGATAAGAGTCTGCCATAGAATAATGAAATACAATATCGCTGTCTGCATTGTTTTGCGACGTGTCAAAACGTTCCACTGTAGCCATGATAACCTCCATTTTCAAGAATATGAGAGCGCGTTGCTGGAATTTGAAAGAATATAACCAATCAATGATAAATTGTAAATTTCATTTTCTGGTTTGATAAAACAATGAAGGAGATAGCGGCAGTATGTCCTTCACGTATTCCAAAAGAAGTCAAAAAGTGGGATTTCGACCCTAAAACAGGAGATCGATTTGAAGGACAAGGGTTAATCCCTTGCCGAAAATCGATCTCATACAGATGGGTGCAATAAACAAGAATAATGACAAGTTTGGTAGCAATCAGCGTCTAAGAGAGATAAAACAATAGAGTTCTTCTAAAACCCTCATGAGTTCATAAAATTGAGATTACAGAGCAATTCATCACTGCGAGAGTCCCCGAAAGCGGCTCTTGTGATAGCGATGCTTTCGGATCTTGTCGGCGGAACCCCGATTTTTGATATCTTCGGTATATTAGCCTTTTGTTCTACCAAGCTCATTGCCATAGCTGTCGAAGTGCACAGTGGCGCCTGAATGTCTATCCCCTCTTTCATATGAGCATTGAGGATCGTTGCATTTGTTTCCATTGCTGGATTGGGCAGCATGCGCGTTGCTCAAAATTATGCATCCTAGAGTTAAGATAGATACTGATAACTTTCTCATAATATTCTCCTTTTTTCTCTTTTTAAATAATCATGAACTTACGTGAATTTATAACCAGTTTTCAATAATACAAAAACAAGATTAAATAAAAAACAGTAAAATAACATTTAACTGCAATTAAATATCGTAGAGCAGTTGTGACTGTATGAATCTATGACAATAAAATTTATATTAATAATATCAACTTCAATATGGTAAAAATCATCTTATATCCCAGATAATCTTTCCCAACACATCAAAAGTGTTTTGCACTTTCTTATCTATATTTTCTTTGTTTTTTAGAGTTGTTATTTTCTAATTATTGCTATCCCAGAATATTGAAATACATCTCCGGCACTTCCTCCTATCCCTCCGCCACTACCATAAAAAGAGCTTTCTTTTCTTGTTTCCCTAACAATGATTACGCCCTCAGCACCATATACAGCGGCTTGATTTTTAATTTTTTTAATTTGACCAGCGGGATCGCGGTCTGCCCAGTAATTGATGTTTTTAAGATAAATTCGTCCTATTTCTTTATACTTAAAAGGAACGTCTTCCTTGTTGTAATACACAGCTACAAGATTTACGGGGATGCTTTGAAGTTGAACGTCTGTGCTTGAAATGTAATTTGAAGACATTATTGAGCAACTGGAAACAAGGATGCCTGCAATAAAAACAAGTAATGTTTTTTTCATTGAAAATAACCGTTTTTGAAATTTTTTAATTGGTTTGTATGTTTAGAGTTACTTTCTTTTTTGAAGGTTCTTCTATTAGATCTATTTCAAAGTTTGGTCGATATTCGTTTACAGGAATAAATAAAATAATGTTTATGTGAGAATGGGGGAATATTATTTGATCTTTGGCAGCTTTTAAAGAGAAATCATTGTCCAAAGCATCATTAGCATTTGAAGATTTTACACCGTCAATGATAGCTGGGATTATAAAAAGTCCTGAGGTTAAAACGGCGGCAGCTCCATATCCTGTTGCTCTTCCAACTGTCGAAGTATGTACTTTCTCTGCAACTTCTTCTGGGTTTGCGCATGATAAACTAATCCTGCTCAAAGAAAATATATAACTTTTGTCGGTGTTGTTTTGAATATAAAGCTGTATTGGTTGATAGCCTTTTTTGATAACATCTCTATCTAAATGCCTTTTACAATCAACCTTTGTAAATGTTTTTGCAGCCACCAAAATTCCTGGCAAATCTGAAACCTGCACCAATTCAGTAGATAGTGATTTTAATGCTGAGGCGTTATAGCTTGCACAACTCGACACAAGGAGTAATGCTAATAGTGGGAAAATGATTCTTTTCATAATTGTCTCCATTTAAAATCTGCGTTATTTTACAGCTATAACATCAAAACATCAAGATGTTAATATTTTTTAGCATCTTGACTTTTTTTGAAACTTGCAGGCAATCTCAATCTAAAAACCTACACAAAGGAGCGCGACAATGGCAGCAAAGGAAACAGAAACACCCAGGAAAGCAAGAACAACACTTTACATGACTGAAGAGGATGAAATGCTTCTTAATGAGGTATTCATCAAGCGGCTTAGGGCTCGCAATAAGACCGATAAATCAACCCTAATATGTGAAGGGATTCGTTTGCTTTATGAAAAAGAGATAAAGTCTAAAAATGGCTAAGATAGCAAATGGTTATGCTTTAAAAAAAATGCCTCCTTAAGCATCACAATCAGTTTTCTTATTGCTATGCTATAGCTCGTGATTTCCTCTTACTATTATTTGCGCGATCCAATTGCGCAAATCAAGCCCAGTTAAATATGCATCACCGACGCTTTTTTCTCTAGGAGTGCAGTATAGTTTAGAGTTCGAATATTTGGCCCAAAAAGGTATAGAAGCTGCTCCTGCATCATCATAGTCAGGCACATGAATTACTTTGGGGCTCCTTCTAATTAATCCATCTAAATACAAGTCTGGCTTTTTGCTGCTACCTCCAAGAGCAATTATCCAAACAAGATCTCCAGCTTCTTGCGTAAGAAGAATAGAGTCTAATTCACTTTCAAGAACGACCACGGGACTTCCTGGCTTGTAATCAAAAACTGTCAGTGCATCACTGGAGCCAATAACCTGATGATACTTAGGCATTGCTGGATCAATCTTTCGAATCTTGATTCCAAGCAATAAGCCGCTTTGTGGTTCATAGGAAGGAATCACCAGCCCAGCAGGGAGAGACACAACACGGCATTCCTCTTCATGGCCCCACGCTGCACCTTTGCAACGCCAAAATTTAGGATTGTAACCTAGATTATAAAGCTGAGCAGTTTCAAGAGAAATACCCCTTGCATCTAGAAGTTTTCTGAAGACTGAATTATCTCTTTGCTGAGTGCAGTAATTAATGAAAGATTTTCCCTTCACTCGCCATTGACTAGTCGGCTGTCTGGCCAGACGAGGGCCTTCCGGTAGATAGTTTACAAAGCTTTTTCTATTCTATTTTTTTTTGTTTCCAAATGAGTTTTACCAAGCATTTAGCGCAAACCGATCAATCAGACGAGCTATTCGGTTTAGCGTGAAGGAGAAATTAGAAGATTTAATCCACATCTCCTCCACTGCCTCCATCGCCAGCCTTACCCCACAAACTATTCTTCCCGTTGCCTCCATTGCCACCATCTTCTCCATTAATTCCTTTTTTTCCAGATGTGCCATTTTTTTCATCTTTAGCACCCTCAGATTCTGTATTAAATTCTTCTTGAGAGTTTTCATTAGTGTCATCGTTTGCTAAAATAATAGAAGTGCAAGATGTTAATGCTAATATCCACAATATTGTTGAAGAGAATTTTATTTTCATAGTTAAACTCTGATTATTTTTTATCGCCATTCTTTCCGTCTTTTCCATTTAATAAAAGTCCCTTGCCACCGCTACCCGCTTTACCACCACCTGTGGCTCCATTTCCGCCATTGCCCCCATCACCACCCTTTCCAAACTGGCTATTCCCCCCATCTCCACCATTCCCTCCGGAACCAGATTTAGAGTTTCCACCATTCCCTCCCCTTCCGCCTAGGCCAAAGATAGAATTACCACCATTCCCTCCATTACCACCATTTCCAGCATAGACTTCGGCTGATAAAGATAAAATTGCGATAATCAGTATCCTAAACGTTAAGATCACTTACTATCTCCGCCGTTGCCTCCATTTCCACCACTAGTGCCACCATGACCACCTTGGCCCCCCTGTCCACCATTTCCAGATCCGCTATTTCCCCCATTGCCGCCATTGCCGCCACCACCTCCAGAATGACCACCATTTCCACCATTACCGCCATTTGCAGCATGTAGAGCCGGTGCTATTGCAAACATCACAAGGGAAAAAATCACTAAAATTTTTTTTGCCATAATTAACTCCTTTTCTAAAAAAATTAGGTTAACAAATTCTTGCAATGAGGAAAATACATAATCATTATTTTAGTTGTTTTTACTGGTGGTAAGCAATTGTCAAAACATCCAACTTAGACAACTCAGAACAGCTTCTCAAAGATAAACGGACATACTACAGTCAGCACATTCGCGAAAAAATGCCCCCCATTGAAGCTGCTGTCAATCTTCTACGGGCGCTTGACCAGAACAAGGAAAGCCTTGGTCTAAAGATCGGGGTTTGTTCTGCTTCAACCAAAGAGGGAATATTTTCCCATTTAGAACGTTTGCGATGAAGTTGTTCTACTTTACATATTCAGGACGATATTCAATGTAAAATGAGTACCTGTACTTGATTAAATCTTAATTCTTCGGATTTGAATGGGCGATCTCCTAGTGGTTCTAAAACCTCTCACAAACAATTAACACAATTTTATGAGAGGTTCCACGCAGAAAAAACTACAAAGCGATTTTAGAGATTTGTTTTATTAAAAATTCTGATAATTCGTCAATTTGTTCGATATATTTTGTGTATTCATTGATGCTTTTTTTCTCATACCAGTCTATTTCTTTTTTTTCTTTGAAACACAATTCAATAGGAACCCATTCGTTCCACTTTTTTCTAAAAATTGAGCTCAGCTTACATTCTTCCAAAAATTTTCTTGTAATCTCTTTTTCTCGTTGAACTTCTAAGATTTCTGATTGAAAATTAGAGGTACTATTTTCGCAAAATGCATTTACATCTTGTGAATCCATGATATTTACCATGGAAATATTTTCCATCTCTATCAGTTCTTTAGAAAGCAAAAGCCGCACTTGTAATCCTTCAAGATGGATTTCGCCATTATCTAATTTTTCCAAAACTTCTAAAATGGATAATCCTGTGGGAGTGCCGAAAGCTTCACTATGGTATAGGCAAGAATCTACAAGAGGAGTGCTTAAAAGCGCATAAGGAACCCCAACAACCAAAATTTGACCTATATCCAGGCGTCCAGCCACTCTATATAAAGGCTCTATCTTTTGTAAGATCTCCTGTGTAAAAGAATTTTTAAAACCTCGATTTTTCATAGCATGCGCAATCATTTCTAATCCTAACACTTTAATTTGTTCATACTCCAAAATGTTACGATTACCGAGCAATTCATCACTGCGAGAGTCCCCGAAAGAAGGACGGCCTCCTCCCAATGCAAAATGGACTGGAGATTCATTAGATTCATAGTTAAAAAGACCTATCGTGCAAGCTAGCATAGATTGTCTGACTTCATCTGAGTGATCAAGATGCCTTTGCGATTTTTTTTGTAAAACACCTATCTTCTTTCGAAGGTTATCCCCTTCCAGAAAATGAAAGTTGGGGGAACGCAAGGAGCGAAGATTATCAAAACCAAGAGCCTGTAACAGGCGTTGTGCGATTAGGTTAGCGGCCGCTTGCCCATGTACGATAGGAACAAGATTTTGATTATACATGCTTTCAGCTACTAAAGCATATCGAGATATCACGTCAAAATATCTCCACATTCTTTGCTTTGTGACTCCAGTGCCGGCATCGTGATCATACCTTCGTGTATCTTTAAATAGTAATGTACGGTCTGGAAAACATCCTGCCTTGTTAATTTTTTTTAAGACATCTCCTGCCTTATCTTCTAAAGAACTGCAACGTCTTTGACAAAAATTTGTCGAAAATTTTGTAAAACTTGAAAACACGGGTGTGTGCTGAAAATTTACTTTGAACATATAGTTTTTCCTTAATTTTTAAATTTGTAAATACTTAACAGGCAATAATTATAACTGCCGTTGTAAATCAATAAATGTAATATGGGTAACTTATATGTTAATTCGCCTAGCGGCGAATAAATTGAATTGTTCTAGAATTTATGAAAAGAAAACTTACGTGCAGCAAGTTATACGCTGTAAGCATGGAAAACCCCTGCTGTGCCAAACAACTCGGATCTGGATAATAATCTTGTTTTTCTCTTTTCATAGTACAAATTATCGCAAAATTCTGAAATTAAACGCAATCATTTTTTTAATTAGTAATTTCAAAATCTTATCTTCAGATACTAGAAGTTATTGAACCTAAGAGAGATAAAACAATAAAGATGATCTGCTCAATATCCGTGCTAGATGCAATATAAGGCTTCTTCATGACTTATTGAACACGCCCATGCTTGAGAACCCACCCACCACCGCAGGCCAAAGATTAAAAATCGATAGCTACCATAAGAATTTCTATGATTTAAATTAATTGAGTAAGCCCTCCAAAACACTAAATGCCTGCACCAAGAAAACCGATAGAAAATTTCACCTTTGTAAGCAGATTAATCACTGGACCAAGCTTCTTTATATGCTTCGATCAAAAGCGATTTCACGCGCATTATGTAGCTCTTTCCGAAAACTCAAAACGCATAAG
>DAHVFY010000035.1 GCA_027316765.1 Parachlamydiales bacterium
AACAGAAACATCAGCAACTCCTGAAACGGATAATGAGGCAAAAGAGCCACGCGAGGTGGGCGCTGCGTCAACAGATGCTGCAGCCGCCGCAAGAACAAGAAAATGGCAGAATATCGGCATTGCGGCACTTGCCGTTGCAGTCGCTGCTACCGCAATTTACCTGGCATCTACGAATGGAGGTCACAATGACTAATAAAAGCAAACTTTCCGCACTCAAAGAACTCACTACAATTGTTGCAGACACTGGAGAATTTGAGGAAATCAAAAAATACCATCCGACAGATGCCACTACAAATCCTTCCTTAATTTTTGCAGCTTCCAATCTCCCCGAGTACCAACCTCTCATCCAAGATGCTGTTCTTTATGGAAAAAAACATGGCAAAAGTCATCAGGAGCAACTCCTCTTGTCTCTTGATAAAGCCTTTGTGAACTTTGGTCTAGAAATTTTAAAAATTGTTCCGGGACGAGTTTCTACAGAAGTTGATGCACGCCTCTCTTTTGATATCGAAGGCAGCATCCAAAAAGCAAAGGCGCTCATCGCCCTTTATGAAAGTGCGGGAATCGACAGAAAAAGAGTCTTAATTAAACTTGCCTCCACTTGGGAAGGAATTAAAGCTGCAGAGGTTCTTGAACAAGAAGGAATTCACTGTAACATGACTCTCATGTTTAGCTTACCTCAAGCAATCGGCTGCGCAAATGCAAAGGCAACTCTTATCTCTCCTTTTGTCGGCCGTATTCTTGACTGGTACAAAAAAGCAGAGGGAAAGGATTCCTATCCTCCAGCAGAGGATCCGGGCGTAAAATCCGTCACAGAGATCTACAACTATTACAAGCATTTTGGCTACAAAACACAAATCATGGGAGCGAGCTTTCGCAATGTAGATGAAATTCTCGAGCTTGCCGGCTGTGATTTATTAACAATCTCTCCCAAACTTCTGGAAGAGCTTCAAAAAGCAGAGGGCCCTGTCCCCCGTAAACTCGAGCCAGAAAAAGCAAAGGGATTGAAAATTGAAAAAATCGAAATCGATGAAAAAACCTTCCGCTTCCTTCACTGTGAAAATGCGATGGCAACGGAAAAGCTCTACGAAGGAATTCGCACTTTCAGTAAAGACATTGTTAAACTTGAGAAAATGTTAGACAAGCTCATGACTCGTTAAACTGTGCTTAATTTGAAGAAGAATCCCCTCTAGATCTGGACCTAAATCAGAATCTTCGAGGAGTTCATCAACATACTCTATTGGACTGCATCTGCCGTGCTTTTTTGTAAAATCAACGCCTGAACATTGTGCTATAGCATTCACTTTATCAAGACTCTTCTCCCGCAGCGCATGATCGATGACGAGAAAGATGACCTGCTTAGGTAAACCTTGACGTTCGCAATTGATATCAAAGTCATGATGTTCAATGAAATAGTGGAAGAAAAACCTATAATTCTCTTCAAGTATCATGCAAGAAAAAAGATAATTTTCAGCCCTTTTTATCATCTCCGGATTCAAAGAAATAAGCGCCTTTAAAAGCTCTTCGCATGCAGCTTCTTCGGCACCACTGCTCATAACAGCTTCAACTGCTCGAATAAGAGGGGTAAATATTCCATCGGAAGGCCTGCTAGAAAAAAAATTAGGTTCACGTTTAAGAATGCGCTGAATCGCCTTTTTAACGGTCCCAATATCTCCTTTCTGACATCCTCTCAGAAGAATCGTCTCAAAATAGATTTCAGGATCAAAACACTTTCTGTCACGTTTGGAGTCACTTGAAACAAGGACGGAATAGTCTCTATTGACAACCGTCCTTGCTGGACAGAACTCGCGAATAAAGCAAACAAGATACTTAAAAATGACTTTCCAAAGTTTCTGAGCTAAGGAATCCTCCTTCCTCTCCGCTTCAGGAAATTTAGTGATAGGGTAACTACAAATGTGGCTTGATTCTACATGCATAGTGCTAAAACCGAACATATTTTAAATATCAAAATTATACTCAAAAGTAAATAAATTAATATACTTTTCATACTCTTTTAAAGATGTAGCTTTTGTAGCAAGTTCTTCCTTAAGATTCTCTGCAAGCCCTTTATTTAATGCAATCAATATACGAAAAATTTCAAGACGATCCTCTACATTTCCAGAATCTTGAAAAACGGCAAAAAGTGCGCAAGAAAGAGGAAAATCTCGTAAATCGGGTTCACCCTCAGGAGTTCTTTTAAAGTATTCGGGATCGCTCTTCAGGCAGAGTTCGACCGCTCTTTTTACACGTCGCACACGACCATTAGAACATGCTGCGATAAGAATTTTTTGAGAGGTCATAGAACTGCTCTCCTCTGACGAGCTGCTCATTTTCCTAACTTTACGTTGTTGATGAGGGGTGCGAGAAAAACAGAAAAAAATAGATTTTAAAGACTCAATAAAGAGTTTCCAGATGTTTTTCCACGATGGGTCTTCATTTTTCTTAGCTTCTACAAGGACTAGGTTAGATGTAGAAGAAATGTTTCTTGAATCTATGCGCATGTCAGCCTCCTTATCTTGTATTCAAAAAAGGATAACACAGCTAAACAACAAAAAACAAGGTATACAAATATAAAAAAAAGCTCCCAGGCAAGAATTGCCTGGGAGCTTTTGAATTGCTCTTAATCGTTAAAGGCTATGACAAGTTCTTGGTCACCTTCCTTATCGACATACTTAATACGCTTATGGAACTCATTAAATCCTGTTCCGCCAGGAATCATATGTCCCATGATCAAGTTCGCTTTAAAGTCGAGTAGGTAATCCGTCTTCCCTTCACTTGCAGCATCTGTCAGAACACGTGTTGTTTCCATGAACGACGCAGCTGAAAGGAATGAGTCTGTACCCAAGGATGCTTTCGTGATCCCGAGAAGGACAGGCGATGCTTGCGCAGGTCTTCCGCCCTCTTCAATCACTTTATAGTTCTGCATATGGAACAATTTCTTGTCCACATCTTCTCCGACAAGGAAAACTGTATCACCTGGATCTGTCACGCGCACTTTTTGGAGCATCTGACGAACAATGATTTCAATGTGTTTATCATTGATATCAACCCCTTGCAAGCGATAGACCTCTTGAACCTGATTCACAAGATATCTTTGAAGTTCGCGCACGCCGCAAATTTCCAAAATCTCATGAGGCACAACGAGACCATCGGTCAGCTGTTGTCCTTTGATCACGAGGTCGCCTCTTTGGACGATCAAGTGTTTTGTCAAAGGAATGAGGTGCTCCTCTTCCATGCCTGATTCATCATCACGCACCACAACAATCCGCTTGTTTTTCTGGACGCCGCGGAAGTCAACGATACCGTCGATCTTCGCGATTTCGGCAGCATCTTTAGGTTTACGCGCTTCGAAAAGCTCGGCAACCCGCGGAAGACCACCCGTGATGTCCTTCGTTTTAATCGCGCCACGTGGCAAGCGTGCAAGCAACATACCTGCTGAAACGTGCTGTTCTTCTTGCACAGAAATAAACGCGCCAGACGGGATTGCATAGGTACCAATCAGCTCGTTGTACTCAGGATCGGCGTAAATTACGATCTGAGGATGGAGCTCTCCTCTGTGCTGCTTCACAATGAGCTCTGCCTGACCTGTCTGTTTATTAATCTCTCGAACGGTGGAAATCCCTTCGACGAGATCTTCATATTTAACATAACCGGGGCGTTCGCAAATGATCGGGATATTATGCTGTTCCCAAAGCGCAATCTTCGTGCCTTTCTTCACGATAGAGCCATCAGCAAGAAGGACTCTCGTTCCTAGTTCAACAGTAAAGGTTTGCAAAGACTCGATCGATTTTGTGCTGAGCAGCTTTTTGTACTCTTCTAAAGAACGCCCTTCATCACGAACGATGTGAAGAGCACCATTCTTATTAAGAGCTAGCCAAACACCTTCCTCATTCTTTACCGTGCGCAGATCCATGTAAACGAGTACACCATCTTGTTCAGCAATCGATTCTGGGCTAACACCTACAGAAGCGACACCACCCAAACGGAACGTACGCATCGTGAGCTGTGTTCCAGGTTCACCAATCGATTGAGCGGCAATCACTCCTACAGCCTCACCCTGACCGACAACGCGACCATTGGCAAGATTGATGCCGTAACATTTAGCACAGATTCCACGCCGTGTTTCACATGTTAACGCCGAACGGATTCTTACACTTTCAATCCCTGCATCATCAATGATTTCTGATTGAATCACATTAAGAACATCGCCTGATTTCGCAAGAATCTTCGTCCTGTCTCCAGGCTGGTAAATGTGGTCGCAAACGGCTCGTCCAAAAATCCTATCTCTCAGTGGCAGCAATTCTTCTTGACCTTGCCGAATCGCTGAAACTTCAATGCCATTGAGCGTTCCACAATCCTCTTCGGTTACAATCATATCTTGAGCGACGTCTACAAGACGACGGGTCAAGTAGCCTGAGTCAGCCGTTTTTAACGCTGTATCTGCAAGACCTTTACGAGCACCGTGTGAAGAAATGTAATACTCCAGTACGCTTAACCCCTCGCGGAAGTTAGAGGTAATCGGAGCTTCGATAATTTCCCCTGAAGGTTTAGCCATCAAACCACGGAGTGCGCCAAGCTGTTTAACCTGCGTTTTATTACCCCGCGCGCCAGAATCCATCATCAAATAAAGAGGATTCATTTCTTCGTCGTGCACTTCACCGATGAGCTTAAAGAGCTCTTCAGAAAGGTCATCAGAAACTTCTGTCCAAATACTGATAATTTTTGAATGGCGCTCACCGTCGGTGATGATACCGTCTTCATACTGCTTTTTCACCTGTGCAATGCGTCCATAGGCTTTTTCGATAACCTTAGCTTTATTTGCGGGGACGCATACGTCACAAACACCCATCGATAGAGCTGCTTTCGTAGCTTCAGCAAATCCTAAATTTTTTAGGTTATCTAGGAAGCGCACTGTTGCTTCAAGACCTACTTTTTTATAGGTTTCAAGAATAAGTTCTGACATTTTCTTCTTGCGCAACGCATAGTTCTGAAAACCGAGTTCTTTGGGAACAATAGTATTAAACAGAACTCTACCGGGAGTTGTTTCAATCATCCCTTCAGGCAATTTTACCTTGATCTTCTCATGAAGTCTTATGCCCCGGCCCAATTGATCACGACGAACACCTTCTTTATTGCTGCCCTCTTCAAACCAGTTGAAACTTCCCCCTGCAGAAAGTGCAAAAAGCACTTCTTCTTGATTGCGGAAGATTTTTGTCTTCCGTCCATGTTCTTCTGGGAAATAGATTGGATCGTGCATCAAATAATACAGACCCAAAATCATATCCTGAGAAGGGACAGCTGATGGGTTTCCTGAAGAAGGAAGGAAGATGTTATCCGGTGCCATCATCAAAACTTTCGCTTCAAGCTGAGCTTCAATAGAGAGCGGGATGTGAACGGCCATTTGGTCACCATCAAAGTCAGCGTTGAACGCACTACAAACTAATGGATGGATCCTGATCGCCTTCCCTTCAATGAGAACGGGCTCAAACGCCTGAATACCCAAACGGTGAAGCGTAGGTGCACGGTTAAGAAGTACGGGGTGCCCTTTAATGATCTCATCAAGAACGTCCCACACCTCAGGCGCTTGCCTTTGGATCATCTTTTTAGCGGATCTGATCGTATAAACATAATTGAGATCTTTAAGCCGCTTTACAATAAACGGTTCAAAAAGCTCTAATGCCATCTGCTTAGGAAGACCACATTGGTTGAAACGAAGTTCCGGACCAACAACGATAACTGAACGACCGGAGTAGTCAACACGTTTTCCTAAGAGGTTCTGACGGAATCTACCTTGTTTACCTTTCAACATCTCTGAAAGCGCTTTTAGTGGACGATTTCCGGCACCCATCACAGGGTGGCCATGACGTCCATTATCAAACAGCGCATCGACAGCTTCTTGTAACATCCTCTTTTCGTTGCGGATAATCACATCAGGCGTTTTAAGCTTCAAAATTGCTTTTAAACGGTTGTTACGGTTGATCACGCGTCTATAGAGATCGTTTAAATCAGAAGTTGCAAAACGTCCCCCATCAAGAGGAACTAAAGGTCGAAGATCAGGAGGCGTGACCGGCACTGCGGACATGACCATCCAATCACAACGATTGGGCGATAAATTGAAACTCTCAATAATTTTTAAACGCTTTGCGATCTTCATACGCGCTTGCATCGACTTTGTCTTACGCAGCTTTTCTTTAAGATCGGAAACAAGGGTACTTAAATCTTCTTTCTCGAGTAACTCACGAATTGCTTCTCCACCCATTCTGGCAACGAATGCGTCAGAACCCCATTTTTCTTGGGCTTCACGGTACTCAACATCATTAAGAAGTTGTTTTCTCTCAAGTGTCGATCGACCGGGATCTAGAACAACGTACTCTTCATAATAGATCACACGCTCTAGATCTGTAGCAGACATTCCCAAGATGTTTCCAATGCGAGACGGCATGGTTTTAAAGAACCAGATATGGACAACAGGTACTGCTAATTCGATATGCGCCATGCGTTCACGACGCACCTTAGATAAAGTTACCTCTACGCCACAACGATCGCACACAATGCCTTTGTGCTTGATCTTTTTGTATTTTCCACAGGCACACTCCCAATCGCGTGTTGGACCGAAAATCTTTTCGCAGAATAAACCACCTTTCTCAGGTTTGAAAGTACGGTAGTTAATCGTCTCCGGCTTTTTTATTTCCCCGCGCGACCAATCATTGCGAATTACATCATCTGATGCAATTTTGATGGTTACTTTATCAAATTGGGAATTCTTAAACTCTTCTTCTAACATGAATAATTTCTCCCATCCCTATGGATTATACTTCTTCTACCGCGCGCTCTGTGCGCACGTCTAAGCAAAGACCCTGCATCTCTTTCACGAGAACGTTGAATGACTCAGGTGTGCCTGCAGTTAAAAAGTTGTCGCCTTTAACAATCGACTCGTAAATGCGTGTACGTCCCGCAACATCATCAGACTTGACAGTAAGCATCTCTTGGAGCAAGTGCGCTGCACCATACGCCATAAGAGCCCACACTTCCATCTCTCCAAAACGCTGTCCTCCCATCTGAGCCTTACCACCAAGCGGCTGCTGGGTGACAAGCGAATAAGGACCAATTGAACGAGCGTGGATTTTGTCTGCCACGAGATGCGAAAGCTTCAGTATGTAAATGTAACCTACAACAACACGATTTTCAAAGCGCTCTCCGGTGCGACCATCATAAAGATGCATCTTGCCATCTTGTGGATAGCCAAGATCCTTCATCATGCTCCAAATACGCGACTCTGGGAAACCTTCGAATACGGGGCTCTTAACATAAATCCCAGCTTTGCGCGCTGCAAAACCAAGATGTGTTTCAAGAAGCTGACCCATATTCATCCTTGACGGAACGCCAAGCGGATTTAAGATGATTTCGATCGTCTGACCGTCTGCAAGATAGGGCATGTCTGCTTCAGGGACAATTTTAGAAACAACACCTTTGTTTCCATGTCGTCCGGCCATCTTATCGCCCACTTGCAACTTACGTTTGGAAGCAACGTAAACCTTCACTTGACGGATCACCCCCGCTTCAAGCTCTGTGTCGCCTTTACGCATGAATTCTACTTCTGTCTTATGTTCTGACTGAAGTTTCTGCATATTCATGTCGTATTCGCGTAAAAGATCCTTAAGCGTATTGAATATCTCGAGATCTGGCATCAGCAGGTCTTCTGCACTCTCAGATTCAAGAGCCTCGATCATATCTTGTGAAATGATCTCGCCTTCTTTGATGATGACATCACCCGTCTTACGATGCATGATAGGACCCGGAGCTTGCTCATCTAAAAGAAGAGCACCTAGTTTCTCATGGAACTCAATAAGAAGCTCTGCCTCTTTATTTTTGTATTCTTGGTGAATATCTTTAATACGGGATGCTTCTTCTACAAGTTCATCATCTGTTTTCGAGAGTCTATCTCGTCTACTAAACACTTTGACGTCCATTACAACGCCTTCCGTTCCCGGAGGTGCTGTCAACGAAGCGTCTTTAACATCAGCTGCTTTTTCACCAAAGATAGCACGTAACAGTCTCTCTTCAGGAGCAAGCTCCGTTTCAGACTTAGGCGTGATCTTTCCTACAAGAATATCTCCCGGCTTAACTTCTGCACCGATGCGAATAATCCCATCTTCGCCAAGATTGGCGAGCGCTTCTTCGGAAACGTTAGGAATATCTTTTGTAATTTCTTCTTTTCCAAGCTTAGTGTCGCGTGCTGTAAGTTCAAATTCTTCGAGATAAATAGAGGTGTAATAATCTTCTCTAAGAAGCTTCTCAGAGATCAGAATCGCATCCTCAAAGTTATAACCACACCAAGGCATGAAAGCAACTAGCGCGTTCTTACCAAGAGCGATTTCACCTTTATCTGTTGCCGGACCATCGGCAAGCACATCTCCAGCCTTAACTTCATCACCAACATTGCAAAGGGGTGTTTGGTTAATGCACGTACCTGCATTGGAGCGTAAGAACTTCTTCAGATAGTAGTTCTTTTTATTAAGTGGATTTGCTTTAGCGGCAATCACAATTTTAAAGCCATCTACATACTCTACCATTCCATCTTCTTCAGCGACAATCACAGCACCTGAGTCACGCGCTGAACGCGCTTCAAGACCTGTTCCCACAATGGGAGCGTCGGTTTTAAGCAACGGGACAGCTTGACGCTGCATGTTAGAGCCCATAAGTGCACGGTTAGCATCATCGTGCTCAAGGAAGGGAATCAACCCTGTGACGATGGAAACGAGCTGTTTCGAAGAAACGTCCATATGGGTAATTTTACTAGCTTCGATCTTGATCGATTCTCCCCTATGACGCGCCCATACGATAGGCTCGGCAAACATGTTGAACTCATCAAGCACAGCAGATGCCTGAGCAACAACGCAATTTTCTTCCTGATCAGCTGTCATGTACTCAATTTCTTCTGTAACCACACCGTCTCGCACAACGCGATAAGGGGTCTCGATGAAACCAAATTCATTAATCTTTGCGTAGGAAGAAAGGGATGTGATCAACCCGATATTCGGACCTTCCGGAGTTTCAATCGGACACACTCTTCCATAATGGCTTGGATGCACGTCACGAACTTCAAAGCCTGCACGTTCTCTGTTTAAACCACCAGGGCCTAAGGAAGAAAGACGGCGTTTATGCGTCAACTCGGCAACCGGGTTGGTTTGATCCATAAACTGAGAAAGTTGAGATCTTCCAAAAAAGTCTTTTAAAACCCCTGCTAACCCTTTTGCAGAAACAATTTTGCCGGGAGTTAACGTGTCTGAAGAGAAATCAAATAGATTCATCCGTTCTTTAATGATCTTCTCCATACGTGCAAGGCCAATGCGGCACTGATTCTGGATCAATTCACCAACAGAACGAACACGACGATTGCCAAGATGATCGATATCATCAACGAAGGCCAACTCATCTCCTTTTTTAAGGCGAATGAGATATTTCAAAGCGCCAATAACATCTTCTTTGCGCAAAATCACATTGCTTAATTCTTCATCTGAAATTTCGATACCAAGCTTACGATTGAGCTTATATCTTCCAACTCTTCCGAGATTGTATCGTTTTGGATCAAAGAAAAGACGCATAATCGCAGAACGAGCATTTGAAAGGGTTGCCGGTTCACCAGGACGAATTTTACGATAAAAATCTTTTAGGGCAGACTCATAAGAATCGGTGGGGTCTTTAGCAAGCATTTTAATGATAGGGCTTGTCTCATCAGCATCCTCAGCAATACGCACAGCAGCAACACCTGCGTCTAGCATCCGTTTAAGCATTGCTGTTGTTAATTTTTCTGAAGCTTTTCCGAAGATCACACCACTTTCTTCGTCTAAAACATCTTCCGCAAGAATCTTTCCGACAAGTCTTGTAAAGTCTTTTTCAGACTTGATTTTGACCTTAATTGTACTGAAAAATTCTTCGATAATATCCGCGTTCGTTGAGTACCCTAGAGTTCGGATAAAAGCGGTCGCCAAAATTTTGCGTCTACGTTTTTTCCGATCAATATAAATATAAATTAAGTCGTTAGAATCAAAAGCTCCTTCTAACCAGCTGCCGCGATAAGGTATAATGCGGAAAGAATAAAGAACGGTTCCTTTTGAATGACGCTCTTGCTCAAATGAAATGCCGGGAGATCTGTGAAGTTGTGAAACAATAACGCGTTCGGCACCATTAATGATGAAGGTTCCTTTTTCAGTCATAACAGGAATAGTTCCCATATAGACTTCTTCTTCTTTAATGCCTGTTTCATCCGTTAAGCGAAACTTCACTTTCAAAGTGACATTATAAGTAATTCCTCGACGTATACACTCTTCGGGACTATACTTTGGAACTCCCAAATTATAGGAAATATATTCAAGAACCGTCTTTTCATCAAAAGACTTTATAGGAAATATCTCGTTAAAAACCTCTTGAAGACCGACATATTCTCGTTCATGCGGCATTTTATGCATTTGCAAGAACTGATGATAAGACTTGATTTGAACTTCAATGAGGTTAGGGAGATCGATGATCTCTTCCTTTTCATGAAAACTCACCCGCTGAGGTGGCCGCTTTAGCATCGAATTGGCTCCTATGAAAATTACAGTTTAAAACAAAGAGCAGAAGTATGACTTCTGCTCGTCTTCAGGTGAAAAATGCTCAAATTTTAGAGACCGACTAAGGTCGCTTTACCTCCAGCAGCAGCGATCTTCTTCACGATATCTTCTGCTTCTGCTTTAGGGCATGTCTCTTTTAAAACTTTTGGAGCGCCGTCTACAAGATCTTTTGCTTCTTTTAAGCCAAGACCTGTAATTTCACGTACAACCTTAATCACACCAATTTTCTTGTCTGCAGGCGCATCTTCAAGTGTTACTTTGAAGTCTGTCGATTCTGCAGCAGGTGCTGCTGCAGCTGCAGGTGCTGCTGCCATCATCATAGGAGCTGCCGCGGCTGCTTTAACGCCCCACTTTTCTTCCAAAGCGGCTTTTAATTTGGACATATCAAGCACGCTTAACTGGCTTAATGTCTCAACGAGTTGTTCAATGTTTTGCTGAGTACTCACGTCTTTACCTCTCTAATTGCTAATTGAATCTTAATTTAAAATTTTATTCACTGGATTGGGATTTATTGTCCAAGCAGTAGATGACACTAGTTAATACGGCTTCTACAACAGCCAGGGTTTGAGACATCGGCGCTTCCAGCGTTGCCAAGAATTGAGAACGCATCTCGTCTTTGCTTGGAAGTTTTGAAATCTCTTCTACGTCTTTCGCAGAACAACTACGTCCTTCGAACCTACCGCCAATAACCTCAAATTTCTCTTTGTTTTCTACCTGAAATTGGCATACAGCTTTGGTGACATCAACCGGATCTTGATCAACGAAGATCACTCCAATATGTCCTTGTAGCTCACCTGCCTGAATAGAAAATCCACAACTTTGTGCCGCTTTCATCAATATTCTTTTGCGGACAACTTTGTAACTTCCACCTTTTTCATTAAGAAGAAAGCGAAACGTAGAGGTCAAATTTGGGTCCAGACCTTGATATTTTGCGAAAACTAAGGCTTTAGAGCTTTCTATCTTCTCTTTAACCTCATCTAATAACAATTGCTTTTCTGGTCTCATTTTTGCCTCTTAAATATCAGAAATTCCGCTAATATCAACTTTGAGTCCAGGTCCCATTGTGCTGGAAACCACCATCGACTTCAAATATTGACCTTTAGCAGTTGCAGGTTTCGCTTTTGTAATCGCGCTCAGCAGGGCATGAATATTACCCACAAGCTTCGCTGTATCGAACGAGAGCTTACCAACGAGGCTATTAATTACCCCGCTCTTATCGCTCTTGAATTCAATTTTTCCCGATTTTACTTCCTGAATAGCCTTGGCGACGTCTGTTGTGACTGTACCCGCTTTTGGTGTTGGCATCAGGCCTCGAGGACCCAATACTTTACCTAATTTTCCCACTTCCCTCATCATATCAGGAGTTGAGACAACAGCGTTGAAATCCGTCCAACCGTTTTTGACCTTCTCTAGAAGATCATCACTACCTGCATAGTCAGCTCCAGCATTTAAAGCTTCTTGAACTTTGTCCCCTCTTGTAAAAACAACGAGAACGATTCGTTTTCCTGATCCATTCGGTAAGGATACTGTTCCACGAATTTGCTGGTCTGACTTCCGGTGATCGACGCCTGTTTTCAGCGATAGCTCCACTGTCTGATCAAACTTGACAGGTGGACACTTCTTTAATATTTCGATAGCTTCTTCTAATGAATAGATTTTCTCTAAATCCATTAGTTTAGCCATCTCCCGAAATCTTTTGCTATGTTGCGTCATGATTCCTTTTAGCCTTCGATTATATCTACACCCATTGAACGCGCTGTTCCCATGACCAGGCGCATGGCTGCTTCTTCTGATCCCACTCTCATGTCGGGATATTTTTTTCTTGCAATTGCAAGCACTTGAGATTTTTTCAACTTACCTACTTTGTCACGGTTGGGCACTTTCGAACCTGACTCAAGCCCCAGCTCTTTCAGAATCATTCTAGAAACTGGTGGCTGTCTTGTAACAAATGTAAAGGTTTTATCTGAAAAAACACTAATTACAACAGGAAGAATATCTCCCGCTTTATCTTGAGTCCTTCCATTGAATTCTTTGCAAAATCCCATGATGTTAACACCAGCTGCTCCTAATGCAGGACCAATAGGTGGTGCTGGGTTTGCTTTACCCGCAGGAATTTGCAATTTAATAATTTTGACGAGTTTTTTTGCCATAATGTTTATCCTACTTCTGTTTCAGCTGGCGCTTGCTCTACCTGCCAGAATTCGAGGTCATCGACACGAGTTTCTCTTCCAAAAATAGAAACCATCACACTTAAACGTCCCTTCTCGTAAAATACTTCGGTGACAGTACCGATAAAATTCACGAAAACTCCGTCGGTGATTTTGACCTTATCGCCCTGAGCAATATTGTGTTTTTGTACTACGCCTTTTTTCTTTTCTTCTAATTCGCTTAAAATCTCATCAACCTCTCTTTGTAAAAGAGGGGTAGGTTTTGCTCCTCCGAGAAAATCCAAAACGCCATTGGTGTTCTTGACATACATCCAGGAGTCATCATTGAGATTTAACTTAACAAGAATATAGCCGGGCCACAGCTTCTTTTCGCTGACCTTTTGCTCTCCCTTCTTAACCTCGGCAACATTTTCTGTGGGCACAAGAATCTCTTCGAGCCACTCAGTCATCCCTTGGGATTCGCGGTTCTCCTCAAGAGCCTTCTTAACCTTTTTTTCTTGCCCAGAAATCACCTGGACCACATACCACTTATGCATGTTCACCCTTTTACAGATTAACCAAAGATAAAACGGATCGCTGTGTTAATGGTGTCTAACCCTCCTTTTACAAGGAGATCAACAAGGTAAATTCCAAGTCCAAATACAAAAATAGTTCCAATGACTAACTTTGTACAAAAAACCAACTCAGACTTTGTCGTCCACGTGATCTTTCGCACTTCTTCCTTCAGATCCCGAACATAACTAGCAGCTTGCTGCCGGCCGGCATCTGTTGTAAATCGTGATTGCTTGATCTTAGCTTCCATTGCTTCCATTACTGGCACTTCTGTTTATATTTTTCAAACGAGTGCTGAGGGATTTGAACCCCCGACCGACGACTTTGGAGATCGTTGCTCTACCAGCTGAGCTAAGCACCCGCACTTGCAAAACAAGGCTCGCTCAACAAGAACGAGCCTTTAGCACTTGTCGTTACAACTACTCAATGATTTTTGTAATTGTTCCAGCACCGATTGTCTTACCGCCTTCACGGATTGCAAAACGCATTCCTTCATCCATAGCGATCGGACAAATCAGCTCAGCTAAAATTTCAACGTTATCACCCGGCATCACCATCTCAACACCTTCTGGGAGAGTTACTGTCCCTGTTACGTCCGTTGTACGGAAGTAAAATTGAGGACGGTATCCGCTAAAGAATGGTTTATGACGACCACCTTCTTCTTTTGTTAAAACGTAAATCGCACCTTTGAATTTCTTGTGCCCTTTTACTGTGCCTGGAGCTGCAAGAACCATTCCACGCTCGATGTCTTTTTTCTCAACACCACGAAGGAGAATTCCCACGTTTTCGCCAGCACGCGCTTCGTCAAGAATCTTATTAAACATCTCAAGACCTGTTGCAACAGTCTCTTTAGTTGGGTGAATACCAACAAGTTGAAGTTTATCGTTAACTTTAACAACACCGCGCTCAACACGACCTGTAGCAACTGTTCCTCGTCCTGAAATTGAGAAAATATCTTCAATAGGCATTAGGAATGGCTTATCTGTATCGCGAACAGGAGTTGGAATCTTCTCATCGACAGCTTTCATAAGCGCCAAAATTGCTTCAACGTACTGAGGATCTTCCTCGAGTGCTTTTAAAGCAGAACCTCTAATGATCGGCACATCTTTATAACCTTTGGCTTCGAGAAGTTCAGTCAGCTCCATCTCAACGAGCTCAACGAGTTCTTCATCTCCCTTACCAATTTGATCCATCTTGTTGAGGAACACAACGATTGCAGGAACACCTACTTGACGAGCAAGCAGAATGTGCTCTTTCGTTTGAGGCATAGCACCGTCTGTCGCAGCAACAACAAGAATCGCTCCATCCATCTGAGCTGCACCAGTAATCATGTTTTTAATGTAGTCAGCGTGACCTGGGCAGTCAACGTGTGCATAGTGACGAGCCTCTGTTTCATACTCAACGTGTGATGCGTTAATTGTAATTCCACGCGCTTTTTCTTCTGGAGTATTATCGATAGAAGCGTAATCGCGGAATTTCGCGCCTCCCTTTTTAGCGAGAGTTTTCGTAATTGCCGCTGTTAATGAAGTTTTACCGTGGTCAACGTGACCAATCGTTCCTATATTGACGTGCGGTTTTGACCGTTCAAATTTTTCTTTAGCCATTACATCCTCCGTTAGGCTCCAGTACATGAAAACGCGAGTTTCGGAATTTTCGCGTCGTTTTTGATTTTTCTATTAGCGATCTTTTGCCCAGAATAGGAATCGAACCTACGACCGCTTGCTTACCATGCAAGTGCTCTACCACTGAGCTACCTGGGCCCTCCTAAATAGCACACATCTATTGCATATTCGAAAGGTTCTAAGCTTAATCCGCTAAGCAAATTAAATCAACCTATTTTTGCCGATAGACGATTCTCGCCTTTGTTAAATCATAAGGCGACATTTCTACGGTTACTACATCGCCTACTAAGACACGAATATTGCGCATCCGCATTTTTCCACAAAGATGCGCGATAACGTGCATCCCATTGGCGAGTACTACCCTGAATGTCATATTGGGGAGAAGCTCTTCTATCGTTCCATCAATTTTAATCGTATCTTCTTTTGGCATATCCGTGTGAATTTAGGGGTGTAGATAAGTCACTAGTAATAAAACCCT
>DAHVFY010000036.1 GCA_027316765.1 Parachlamydiales bacterium
TATGAATGCCTCATGCGCTCGATTGCTATCTTAAAACCCGGCACTCTTGTCTGTGAAATTGGAGACGTAATAGAAAGCTATGCCAGATCTAAAGGATGTTCTGTCGTGAACCAATTCGTAGGTCATGGCGTGGGCGTTCATTTTCATGAAGACCCTCAAATCCCCCATCATTACAATCGGATCAAAATTCCTCTTGCTGCCGGAATGACCTTTACCATTGAACCCATGATCAATGCAGGTGTACGCGAAGCTGTGATCGATAAGACCGATCAATGGACCGCTCGCACCGCCGATGGCGAGCCAAGCGCCCAGTGGGAGCACACCATTCTCATTACAGAAACAGGTCACGAAATCCTAACACCCTTCCCCTGATGCCACTTTCAGTCCGCAGAGTAAATGACTATGCGTCCATCATTGAATTTGCTTCAGAAAAAGTGATGGAAGACACAGAAGCTAACCTCCATTGTATCGAGAACAAAGAAGAAAAGGCAACTGCACTTAAAAAGGCTGTCCGAGCAGGTCGATGGGATGACCCACTATTTGAACGCACCAATGCAAGCTTCATAGGGATTCAAAGGGGGGATTTTTTTGAATTTCCCTTCATAGCTCTCTATGGATTACGCAGAAAAGCCATCTCTTATCAAGATTTTTTCACCATCCAGTGTTACTACGGTCTAAGAACTCAGTTTGCCAAAGTTGAAATTCACTTTCATAGAATTTTTAAAAAAAACCGGGCCATTAATAAAAACACTCAAAAATTATTAACTGAATGCCTTTGCACACATCTTAAAAAATGCGATAAAAATCTCAATTTTTCCAAGGATCAATTTCAACGCTTTCTTTTTTTGCTTCAACAACATCGATATCCGCATGAACTGACACTGTTTTCCGTTAAGGAACAACCTCTTTCAAAAATGTTAAAAACAGAAACTATCTGGGATCAATTTCGTTATGAATATGATATTTCCGTCTTTAGCAATAACGATCGCCAATTTATTCCCGCACTTATTACTTACCAAATATTCATAAAAATTTTATATCCTCATTCCTATGATATTCAGTTGCAAGCCCGTATTGGTCTGACACCACCCGCAAGACAATTCGAAAGACAAGAGGGCCTTTTTGATGTGCTCATGCCTTGGGCCACTTGCTATCCTGAAACAATTGATGATTTTCCCGCTCCCGGGCTAGAAGGTACCTATCACGACCTATTCGGCCATGCATTGATCGTTCTAGAATTACCCCCAAAATGGCGTCAACAAGTATTTCAATTTACTCGAGAATTAAGAGAATTTGAAACAGATTACCAGGGCAACCTAACTAATGAAGCCACAAGACACATCTTAAGTGATAACCTCCTCGATCTAAATTTCACACATGTATCAAGGTTTGACTGGAACCAACCCATCACAAGCCAAAGTCTCCGTGCACTATTCGGGCCTTTAGTGAGAGAACTATTCAAAGATCGCAGACTTTTCAATATTACTCCAGCACACAGAGAAGCCCTACAACATCATATACATTTGCTTTACGGAAAAATTATACAAAATTAGAGTCGCTCCTTCTTAAAAAAATCTATCAACAAAACCTGTCTCCTACCTTGTCTGAGAGGTTGAACTTGAATATGCACGGGCACGGGCAGGGGCACGGGCACGTTTAAAAAAGATGGGGCAGGGGCTCTACAAATTCTAGACGAAAAGCGAGGTTTGAAGGAGTTCTTCTTTTTTTCGTTTGGGGGTCTTTTTTGGAGCGATAAGTGTTGCAACAACACTATGCAAAGTCGCAATTTCCGCTTCAAGAGCAGCGCAAGTATTTTCTGTTTCACTTAATTGATGCATGAGTGCAATCTCTTCCGCAGAATCTGTAAAGAAGCTCTCTTGATTTTCTCTTTGAAGAGCCAAAAACTCATTTTCCACAAGAAAAAGAGATTTTCTTGTCTCGTGCAAAATTTCTGACTTCTCCTCAAACTGCAATCTTAACTGAACATCTCTTGGATCTATCTTAACAACTTCAATAACTTTTGGAGGAGCTGGATGTTCTAAAAGCAAAGAGAGTTGATGATGATCAACGCGCAATGTATTCAGTTCCTCTCTTTGAATAGCAACCAGTGTTTCTAAAGCATCATAGCGCGCATGCCATTCCAACACTTCTCTTTTAATTGTACCTACTTCTTCTTCAAGTACCGCCTTTTCTCTTGAAAACACACGCGCCGCTCTAAGGGCTTCTTCTTCTTTTGTCTGCTCAAGAATGGTAAGCTCTTCCTGTAAAGAAGCGATCATTTTCTTTTCTTCAGAGGCTGGAAAAGATAACACCGCAATCAAAATACTGAGCAAAAGCGAAGATGTAATGAGAAGCTCAAACATTATGTGTGCCGCATTAAAATATTCGTCATAAGGAGGACTCCTAATTTAAACTGATCCATTCCAAAATGCTCATTCGGTGCGTGAATATCATCCTCATCAAGTCCCACACCGATCAAAGCAATTTCACCGCCTGTGGCTTCTGCTAAAGCCCCCACAATCGGAATGGACGCACCACACAGCATGTAACCGCATGGCTTACCCCATACTTCTTGATAAGCATTTGCAGCAATTTTGACAATGGGAGATTGAAGTGTGCTGCGAAAGGCAGGAGCTCCATGATGATATTCCGCTTTCAAACTAATGCCTGTTGGCATTTTTTTCTCAAGAAAAGAGACAATCTGTTTATAAATCTTATGAGGGTCTTGGGCTGGAACTAATCTACAAGAAAGTTTTGCAATTGCCTTAGAAGGGATTACCGTCTTAAATCCCTCGCCTACATACCCTCCACCAATTCCATTGATCTCCAAAGTAGGTCTTAACAAATTCGATTGAATTGGAGAATACCCTTCCTCATTTGCGTATGCCTCAACTCCAAATTTTTCCTGGTAGCTTTTATGATCAAACTGCATATCTAACTGCGCAGTATCTTCTTCAGAAAAAGATAAAACATCTTCATAAAACCCAGGAATCGCAATTTTCCCCTTCTCATCAAACAGTTGCGCTAAAGCCAAGACAAGCACGCGATTTGGGTTTAAAGCAATCCCTCCATGGAGTCCTGAATGGAGATCAATCTTTGCGTTCATGCACTCCAGCTGCATGGCCATGATCCCGCGCACACCAACTGTCACAGCAGGCTCCTCTTTAGAACGAAGTCCTGCATCTACAACAAGAACATGATCTGCTTTTAGCTCTTCTCGTTTATTCGCAAGAACCTCGTAAGTTCCAGGTCCTCCTGACTCTTCTTCTCCTTCAATCAATAATTTTATATTGATCTCAGCATCTTTTGCGAGTTCTAGAAAGGCCTTAAGAGCTGTTATCGTATAAAAACATTGCCCTTTATTATCGGATGCTCCTCTTGCATAGACAACATTCTCAATTATTCTGGGTTCAAAAGGAGGGGACTTCCATAGCTCTAGAGGATCTACAGGTTGAACATCATAATGATGATAAATCAAAAGAGTCGGTTTTTTAGGACCAGCTCTCAGGTGGGTAGCAAAAACAACAGGTTTACCAGATGTTTCCCAAATAACAGAATCCATACCAATGCGTGTTAAATATGCATTTAACCATTCGGCGGTCTTGCAAACGTCTGTGTGATAGATTTTGTCTGTACTTATGCTGGGAAATCTCAGAAAAGCAAAGAAATCCCGCAGGATTTCCTTCTCATTTGTTGTGTACCAGTCCTTAAACTGGTTTAGACCTAGAATCATACATTTGTGTCGTCAATAAAAACTTGGGCGCTTTCAATCAAGTAAGCAGCAAGACACGCATCGCCTTCATACGTCATCTCAACTTGCATTTTACCATCCTCTGATGGTTCCTCACAAGTAATCAAAACGTAACACGCATTTTTTTTTGAAAAAAGTTTTTCAACATCTTGAGGGACCTTACGCATAGGACTCCTTAAACCAATTCTTTGGTCTCTAATGTGTATACATGTCATACCCTAGATTTTCTATGCAAACAAATTTGCAAAATGGTTAAAATGCTAATTCCAGGAGAATCTTCTATGACAATCGTAAAACGCATATTTTTTTTTCTCGCCGTTAATATTCTTGTTCTTTTAACACTTTCACTTGTTCTCAACCTACTTAACGTGCGTCCGTATCTCACTCAGCATGGGATCAACTACCAAGCACTCATGATTTTCTGTTTAGTCTGGGGGATGGGCGGCGCTTTCATCTCTCTTGCTCTCTCGCGCATGATGGCAACATGGCTCATGGGTGTTCAAGTCATCGATCCTAATACCAACGATCCCGAATTAAAACGACTTGTCAACACAGTTTATGACCTTGCACGAAATGCAAATCTCACACAGATGCCTAAAGTCGGCATTTTCCCTTCTTCGGAAGTCAATGCCTTCGCAACAGGGCCTTCAAAAAATCGCTCCCTTGTGGCCGTTTCAACGGCACTTTTGCAAAAAATGTCACAAAAGGAGCTCGAGGGCGTCATCGCTCACGAGATCACCCACATCACAAATGGCGATATGGTCACAATGACGTTAATCCAAGGAGTTGTGAATGCTTTTGTTATGTTTTTAGCGCGTATTTTGGCCTCCGTGATTTCAACTGCAGGTAAAAGTCGCAATTCTTCTAGCTCCTCCTACGGAGGTTATATGATGCTCGTGTTTGTATTTGAAATTATTTTTATGCTTCTTGGCTCACTTGTAGTTGCTAAATTCTCAAGAGCGCGCGAGTTCCGAGCCGATCGCGGAGGAGCTGATCTCGCTGGAAAAGACAAAATGATTGCAGCATTGGAATCGCTTGCAGCAGTGCAAAATCTAAAAGACCCAAAAATGAATGCCCCCGCTTTCCAAGCTCTAAAAATTTCTACCGGGAATAAAAGTCGCTTTTTAGCTCTTTTTGCAACACATCCCCCACTTAAAACTCGTATTGCACGCTTGAAACAACTTTGAAGATATACGACGTTTCGTGTATACATAGTTAGCATGCGCTGCACCGGTTATTGCACAGCTTCAAGCTACGACATTCCCCGCTTGTTTTACGCTGCCCAGAAATATGGTCCCACTCAACTTTACCGCGACCTCATTCATATTCAAATTAAAAATGACAAAGGAAGTCACGGCGATATTTTTTATTTTCCATATGGCGTAATCGTTACATGGGGACTTACCGAAGAAGAAGAACAAGTCTACCTAGAAGAAGTCAAAAATTTCGAAAGAGAACCTCTCTCCAAATCAGAACTTGATGAGTTCACATTCTGTTATGGGGATATGATGAAAATCGAAGAAGATGAGATCACGCTTCAAAATAAAAGTGTGTTAACCCAGATCGCGATTTCTCAAGGAATTGCGCAATCGGTCAAACTCACTACTTTTGAAGAAATCATTCAAAAAACGATTGATCATACTAAACATCTACCAAATGACCTAGCCAGAAAAGGGAAAATCTCTCTTTCACGCAAAGAAATTTCTAGAAAAATGGGAGAGCTTTTCATCGAGCGGAATTTCATCAATTTGCACACAGAAGTTCTTGACACCCCTGAATTCTTCTGGGAACACCCGGAGCTAGAACCCTTTTATAGACGCACCTCTCACTACCTTGATGTGTCAAAACGCATTGAAATTCTCAACAAACGACTCACAGTGATCCACGAGCTTTTTGAAATTTTGACAAATGAACTTAACCACCAACACTCCTCACGATTAGAATGGACCATTATCATTTTAATCGTCATCGAAGTGGCACTCGCAGTCTTTCATGATATTTTAAAATGGATCTAGCAAAACGCTTATTTCTTCTTTTGATACGCGCCTATCAACTCATGATAAGCCCAATCCTCGGCAATTGCTGCAGGTTCTATCCCTCCTGCTCTGAATACTCGATAGAATCGATTCAAAAATACGGAGTTATCAAAGGATGCTGGAAAACACTCAAACGCATCGTTAAATGTCACCCTTGGCACCCCGGCGGTCCTGATTTTCCTTAACTACCTCGAGTTGTGCGTAGGAATTTCTAAAGTTTTTCCAGGACGAAGGCGCTCTGACTCAAGCTTGTTGAGATGAATAAGAGCTTCAACTGTTGTATTATATTTCTGAGCGATTTTCCACAAACTATCGCCTGGCTGAATGAGATGATACTGCTTTTTAGGTAAAATAACCGCTGCAAGAGGGGTTTCTTGTTTTTCTAAAACAATTTCTTTCTTAGCTGCGAACTCAGGAGCAAATCTTTCCAATGCGCGGTTGTGTTCATAAGGACTTGGAACAGACTCTCCCACCATAGCATAAAGCTTGTAAGCTGCCATCTCGCGCACAGCATCGCTGCGAGGAGAGAGCAAAAGCTCTTTAAGAAATGTTGCAAATCCAGGCGTTCTCTCATCAAAAAGACGCACAATCTTCAAAATTTGCTCATCGGAGAACCGTTTTGACACAAATTCCATATCAAATCTAAAAAATAAATGTTGCGCAACTTCTGAGCCAACATTCATCCACTCTAAAAGAAATTCTCGTCTTTTCTCTTCTGTCAAATCAAAATTTTGCCTTTGATTTTTAACAAATCGAGCGAGCATCTCCCATTCTCCATCCGCAATCAGCGCTACGAGAATCTCTTTTGAAAGAGGCATACCCGACCTGTTAAATAGCGTAAAAACAGCGTGAAACTCAGGCGTTAAAGAAAAAGCATCTATAAGGGTAGGATCCCGCTTTTCTTCCTTGCGTTTCAATGCAAAAAAAAGTCCCTGACTCGTCAAGGGCCATCTTTCCGTTTTGGCATAGTGAATAATGGCTTGAAATTGATAATCAGCAAGCCCTGGAAAAATGGTGAGCATCATGTCAGCTTCACCCTCTTCATCGCTAAAAACAATTTTGCGCTGTTGCAGAACAAGCCCTCCAAGAGCACGTTCCAAATTAAAATGATGAAAAGCGACAAGAGAGGCAAGCGCCAGATCTCGTTTTGCATACCCTTCCTCTGCGAGCTCCTTATTTTCCAAACGCAAGAGAAGTTCCTGAAAAGAAAGTACAGAATAACTTCTTAAAATTTTTTCGTTAGAAATTATAGAAACGCCTTCAGATTTCTCCATAGCCTGGATTTCTACGGGAATAAAGTCCTGACCATCTCGCAAAACAAAATAGACAAACGTAGCAAACAAACCAATATTTACAGTTCCACTCAAAATGAGCAATTGCGTCAATAGACGAACACGGCGCACCCAAATATTTTCCTGTGCAGTCCGACTCAATTTCCTTTTCCTCGATGTGGGATTTGTGATATAGTCTATTTTCAAGTGTAACTATTTTTCAGATTTATATGAAGATACCTCTCTCTTGGCTAAAAGAATATTTACCGAAAGCGGCTACTGCAAAAGAAATTGCAGATATTTTAACGCTGCTTGGGATTGAAGTTGAAAACGTAAAACAACTTCCTCTCCCCTTTGAAGGAGTCGTCATTGCTAAAATTCATGCAGCTTCTCCTCATCCTCACGCAGACAGACTCCGAGTTGCGACCGTCTTCGATGGCAACGAAGAACTTCAAATTGTGTGCGCTGCCCCAAACTGTCGTCCCGGTATTAAAGTCGCGCTAGCAAAAATTGGAGCTACCCTTCAAGACGAAGATGGAAAAAATTTTAAAATCAAAAAAAGCAAACTGCGCGATGTCGAATCTTTTGGAATGCTCTGCGCCATCGACGAACTAGGACTTGGAGCTAAAACAGAGGGGATTTTAGAACTCGACACCCAACTTCCAGAGGGAACTGATTTATCGCAACTCTATGGAGATACGATCTTAGAGATCTCACTTACCCCAAATCTTGGTCACTGTTTAAGCATCCTTGGCATTGCAAGAGAAGTTGCAGCTTCTTTACAGTGTAAGGTACAAAAACGTTCCATTGCTCTAAAAGAGAGCGCTACGCTTTTCATTGATAAACTCATTTCTATATCTATTGACGACAAGGCGCAATGCTCTCATTATGCTTGCCGCGTCATGCAAGGAGTAAAAGTTGCCCCATCTCCTGACTGGCTAAAGCAACGGCTCGAAGCCTCTGGAATACGAAGCATCAACAATATTGTAGATGCTTCTAACTATATTATGCTGGAATATGGCCAACCGCTTCATATTTTTGACTATAATACTTTACGCGGAAAAAGCATCGCAGTCACCTCTCATACAACATTCCCAACTCTTACAACAATCGATGGAGTGTTACGAGAAATACCAAAAGACATATGTCTCATCTGCGATGGTGAGGGTCCTGTAGCCTTTGCCGGTGTCATGGGAGGTGCGGATTCTTCTGTAGGTGATACCACGACAAACATTCTCATTGAAGCTGCTCATTTTTCTGAAGAGGCAATTCGAAAGTCGAGCAAAAAGTTAAATCTTCGCACAGACGCTTCTCATCGATTTGAACGAGGAACCGACCCCTTAATCCTTAGACAAGCTCTTGATCATGCAGCTTCCCTTATTCAACAAATCGCAGGTGGTGAAATTGCAAAAGGAATCGAAGAGAAAGTTACAGAGGCTTTCATCCCTCAAAAAATTTTCTGTCGCACATCCCGCGTTAATCAGCTACTTGGCACAGAACTGAGCACGGGCGAGATTGCAAGCTTTTTCGAAAGACTTGAAATGATCATCGAAAAAGAAGAAATAGCAGGCGTTCATGTCATTGTGCCATCATATAGAAATGATGTTAAAACAGAGATCGATCTCATTGAAGAAGCAGCTCGTATCTATGGCTATAACAATATCGCACTTAAACCCCCTCGTTACAGCTCATCCAATATCGCCCACTCACCAATTTATCTTTTAGAACGAGAAGTTCGCGCTCTTCTGATTGCAAGCAATCTAACTGAGCTGCACACATGCGATCTCATCAGTCCTTTCCTCTCCGAGCTCACAGAAGAACCGAGTTTTCCAAAAGAAAGCACAATCAAAGTCTTGCACCCCTCTTCAATTGAGCAGTCAGTTCTAAGAGTCTCTCTTCTTCCAGGCCTGCTACAAGCTGTTAAAAACAACTTCAACAAACAAAATTTCACCGTGAGCGGCTTTGAAGTAGGACGCGTCCATTTCAAAGAGGGCGCCTCCTTCAAGGAACCTTCTGCAGCGGCGATCCTTCTGACAGGCGATGCAACCCCTTATCACTTTGACCCAAAACCCCGTGAAGTCGACTTTTTTGATCTAAAGGGAAAAGTAGAACATTTTCTTCGTGCGTTTGGTATCACAGACATTTCTTTTGAGCCCTCTCACTTGCACAACTTCCATCCTGGCAGACAAGCGAGAATTAAAGCAAAGAACACTATCTTGGGAGCGCTTGGAGAGATTCATCCCGGCCATCTTCACCAATTAGATATCAAACACCGGGTCTATTTTGCTGAGTTGAATCTGCACGATCTTTTAGTTTTAAGACAAAAAGAAACACAGCTCAAAGAACTATGTCCCTATCCCGGATCGGAAAGAGACTGGACCATCACGATCAAAGAGGAATGCCCAATTGGATTATTCTTAAAGACAGCAAAAGAAATTTCCTCCCGCTTTTTAGAGAAAGTCTACCTTTTAGATCTTTACAAAAGTGAACAAATCGGGAAAGATAAGAAAAACGCAACATTCCGCTTTATCTACCGCGATAAAGAAAAGACAATCGGGCAAGAAACCGTAGAGCGGGAACATGCGAGAATTACGCTGGAAGTAACAAAAAAGCTAACGGATTATATCGTTTAGCGATAAGCCATCAAGAGGTCAATGTTTATGAATAAGCAGATCTATTTCGTTCTAGGAACTCTAGGACTCTTCCTTTCAAGCTGCGGAAAGGATACTCAAGAAAACCCTGTCGTTTCAGAGCGCTATGTCCATAAATACGGATATGCTGTTTCCTTGGAAGAATGGGAAGCAAACCGCTATCCAGGTCAAATCATCACAAACTTGACAAATGGCGTTACGATCACGACGACTTATGAAAATGGCATCAAGCACGGCCCTAGCACTCATACATTTCCGCATAGTCAAACCATCGAAAAATATTTCCTCTATAATCAAAACCATCTAGTCAAAGAAATTGTCTATGATGAACGAGGAATGCCTTTAACGGAGATGGTACGACTCTCGCCTTCTCGTCACTCCGTCACTGTATGGTATGCAGGTGGTAGTCCTATGTGCATTGAAGAATTCGCCCATGACGAACTCTTAGAAGGGCAGTACTGTACTCTAGATAATGAGATTGAATCGCGCGTAGAAAAAGGTAACGGTCTCAGAATACGCAGAGATCAAAATGGCGCACTCCTTTCCAAAGATATCATCGAAAAAGGATACGTTACCAAAAGAGAGAGTTTCTTCCGTAGCGGCGCTCCCGAAAGCGTCACGTACTTCTATCAAGGCAAACTCCATGGAGAAAAAAGAACATTTGCAGAAACCGGAGAGCCCGTTGCAGTAGAAGAGTGGGTAACAGGAAAACTACACGGCCTTTGCACTTATTTTAAAAATGGCTACAAATACATGGAAGTTTCTTATTTAGATGGAATGAAAAACGGAACCGAAACGCACTATATCGATGGCAACCAGATCTCTCATCAAATCTCGTGGGAAAACGATAAAAAACACGGCCCTTCGACATTTTATGTCGACGGCGCTCCCCAAGTACAGTACTACTATGACGGCCAAATCGTTCATAAGAGTCGTTATGAAGAGATGTCTCGCCTTGATGAAATGATTTCTAAAATCTCTCCAGAAGTGACTCTATATCAATAATCTACTCTAAATGCGCCTTTCACACGTGCAAGGGCGCATTTTTAAACAGGCAAAAAATGCCTATCGTTACCTGATATCAACCATAGCATCTAAGACCCCCGTCTCTTCAGCGATGTTTTGATGCTCAAGCGGTTGCGTTGTTTCTTTTGCCATCCTATCGAGTTCGTCATACTCCTGCTCTTTTTTATTATCATCGCAACCCGCTAAAATTAATAAACACGCAATTATTACTAAATCCCAGATCTTAAATAGCATAATAAGCTCCTTTTGACATCATTCTAGTGCTCATCCCATTTTTTTCAAGTTTTGGCACACTTTTGGCTTAAATAATATTACGCGAAGAAGAATCAAAATCTTGAAATAATGGGATAGTCTCATGAATAAAGAAGAGCTATTAAAAAGAATCTCCGAACTGGAATCCATTAATGATCAGCTATCTACAGAGATACGCTATCTCGATACCTTACTAAAGAAACTAGGATTCGAAAAGGGGCTTACCACTCTCAAATCTGCCGCGAAAGAACTTTTAGAACAAGATAAACAAAATCATTAATTCTTAAATGAGAGGCTATTATGTCAGCTAAAAGAGAATTCTACAAACGCGAAGGCAACCTTTCCTCAGAAGGACGGAGCTACGGGGGAGGAAAAGAGGGATTTGGACACGGAGGCGGTTATCCTGCAGAACAACAAGCCTCTAAAAAACACCTAGGCTATAAACAAGGAGAACGCATCTTCGAAACTGCTAGCTTTAAACAAGAAGGTGGCTACGGTGAAAAAGGGACGGGGAATCATAGGGCTCCAAGACTTGGTCTTAAAGCAAAATCCCAACGCAAAGGTCAAAGAAAACATTAAATTTCTGGAACTATTCCTAAAACTTGATTAAGATGATCTCTTGTTCTTATGCTACGGAGAGATGATGTTGGTCCTTAGAATATTCACAGCTCTTTTTTTATCTTTGACTGTTTCGTTAACAGCAGAATCTTCACAACATAACAATTCCTCGATGAATTTGCTCGTCATCGGCACCGGCTATGTGGGTCTTGTAACAGGTGCCTGCTTTGCAGAAATGGGACACCATGTGATTTGCTTAGATATCGATTCAGACAAAATCGAAAAGTTAAAACAAGGAGTGATTCCCATATTTGAACCAGGTCTTGAAGAAATCATTAAACGCAATGTTCAAGCCGGCCGGCTTACTTTCACCACAAATTATAAAGAGAGTTTAACCAATTCTCTTGCTTGTTTTATCGCCGTTGCAACACCCTCTGATGAAAATGGCTCGTGCGATATCCAATATGTGCTAAATGCTGCCACAGAAATTGCAAAGCACATGAATGGGTATAAACTCATCGTGAACAAATCCACCATCCCTGTTGGTACAGGCAAACTTATTCAAGCGCACATCCAAAATATTCTAAAAGAAAGAAGCGTTGATTATCCTTTTGATATGGTGTCCAATCCTGAATTCTTAAAAGAAGGCACAGCTGTTAGCGACTGCCTAAATCCGGATAGAATTATCCTTGGCGTAGAAAACCAAACAGCAGCGTCAATCATGAAAGAGATTTACTCCTCTTTCACACTCACACCCGACCGTATCATTATGATGGACGTCCCTTCCGCTGAAATGACAAAATATGCTGCAAATGCGATGCTGGCAAGCCGAATCTCCTTCATGAATGAACTTGCAGGACTCTGTGAGATCCTAGGGGCCAATATCAATAATGTTCGAATTGGAATTGGTGCTGATAACCGCATTGGGAAGCAATTTTTGCATCCCGGAATTGGCTTTGGCGGTTCTTGTTTTCCAAAAGATATTCTTGCCCTTCAAGCAATGGCTGAAGCGGTTAATTACGACGTACCTTTATTAAAAGCAATTGAAACGATCAACGTGCGTCAAAAGAAAGTATTAGCAAACAAAATTAACAGCTATTTTAATAATGTCAAAGGGAAGACCATTGCACTCTTTGGATTAAGTTTCAAGCCTGATACGGATGACATGCGAGAAGCTCCTTCTCTTCAAATCATCGCAGAATTGCTCGCCAAAGGCGCTATTTTACGCCTCTACGATCCAATAGCCATGGAAAAAGCATTACAACTTCTCCCTAAAAATCCTCACCTTATTTTCTGTCAAAGCGAGTATGAAGCGGCAACAGGAGCAGATGCAATAGCCATCCTAACAGAGTGGAAACAATTTCGCTTCCTTGACTTTGAAAGAATTCGATCAAAAATGAAAGGAAAAGCAATTTTTGATGGGAGAAACCTATATCAACCCCAAGAGCTGCGCACAAAAGGCTTTGAGTACTTTGGTATCGGTGTTCCCTAGACCCTGATTGCTCTATGAAATCAAGAGGTTCTCTATATTGAAAGACCGTATTTGCGGTGAGTCTGATCATGACTCTCTTTAGGCTCTAAATGAGTAAAGACATCAGTTTCTACATCAATTGACGTCTGCAAGCACGCCTCGATCTCACTTGCAAGCTCATGCGCATGAACAAGACTAATATCTTTGGGAAAGAGAAGGTGAAATTCTATGAAAATTTTACTTCCCGATTGTCGATGTCTTAAATGATGAAATTCCAGACCTCGCAAAAGAGTCTCCCTTTCAATCACTGTAAAAATTTTCTCATGAAGGCTCATATCAGCTCGATCCATTAATCCACCTATGCTACGTTGCATAAGCTTAAGACCTGTCCATAAAATATTCAAAGCAGCCAGAATCGCAATACAAGGATCAAATAATGCTATGCCCGTCCATTTGACTAAAAGTAATGCAGCAACAGCTGCAAAACTTGTCCAGCAGTCTGTAAAAATATGTTTTCCATTCGCTTCAAGAACAATCGATCGATGCTTTTTCCCCTTTCGGATAAGATACCCTCCAAGCAAAAAATTGATTGCGATTACGACAATCATAAACTCTAAGCCGGCATCAATATTCTCTGTTTTAAAGCCCGTTATAATCTTGTGGACCGATTCATAAAAAATAAAGCATGCTGCACCAATGATCATCGCCCCTTCAAAACCCGCTGAGAAAAATGCTACTTTCTCATGACCATAAAGGTGATCTTTATCTGCAGGTTTTAAGCTAAGCCACATACTATAAGCTGCAAAACCAACTGCAAACATGTGAATTACAGACTCCGATGCATCTGACAAGATCGCTGCAGATCCCGTCACAAAATAAGCATACGTCTTAATCACGAACATAAGAAGCCCGATGCCGAAAGAAATACGCATCGCAAGGTTCATTTCTCTCTTATCTGCATCAGAACGGCTAAATTTCTTCATATCCTATACCCCTTCCACTTGAAAAATTGGAATTTGAGTTACGCCAAATCCCAATTTTTGAAGCACGTTCGGTATGCATTATCCATAATTTTTTCTCAAAACACAATATAGAAAATACCCCTCATCCCCTTTTGGGTGCAGATGCATTAATTACAAAGCGGCGCTCTCTTGCAGGCTCTCTTATCGGTGGAATCAAAGAAACTCAAGAACTTTTAGACTTCTGCGCAAAACACAATGTTGTCGCAGATATTGAGCTCATTCCAATCAATAAAATCCTAGCTTAGAAATGATCATCTATCCATCGAACATATCGCCCGAAGTTAAAGAATTAAAGCGCCACGTAGCATCACCAATATCTTGCCACGCATTATTGATAAATTCGCAACGCTTCTCACCATCGACAGCTGTTTGCTTCACTTCATTATAAATTTTCCAAATAGCCTCTTGACCTGCAAGACTACGTCCCCCATTTTTTGTTTTATACTCATCAAAAATTGCTTGACCAACAGCTTTAAATGCTTTCTCATTATCATCAACATTCAATGAAGAATCCAAAGAAAGAGAACACAATTTTTCAATATAATTTGTCTCTATATAAGAAACTGGTCGATAGACATCACTAACATAATCATAAAATCTCTCATAAGAAAGAGCGTATAATGTTTGACTGGAATGAAGTTCATACTGTCCAATAGAATTATTACAATATGGGCTAAGCGAGCGTGCTTGAACAAAATAAACATACGCCCTACCCGCAACTTTTTGTGCTGCAAACAGCATAGCATATTCATCTATTGGCCTCTCTTGCCATATCATCGTATCCGGCCAAGTCAAAATCTCCTGTCCATTAATTTGCACTCCTAAAGGAACGCATAACTCGACAAAAAATTTAGGTCTCAGTCTTCCTAACGCTATCAGAACA